>DAOSCC010000019.1:0-17387 GCA_035361135.1 Clostridiales bacterium
ACTCGCCGTTTTCCCAGGCGGTGGTCAGCTTGTTCCTTACGTACTCGACATCCGTCGTCTTGACCGTCGTGTTCAGTCCTGCAATCTCGACGCTTACGCCGTCCAGTACGGCATAATCTTCGTAGATGCCTTTCTGGAGAGATTTGACGACTCCGCTGACCTTGATCATATCACCGTCCAGCGGATTGTAAACGATGCCGTTCACAAGGCAGCCGATAATGCCTGTAAACTGGGACAGGTTGTTCTGAGAAGCATATGCTCCTTCAGCCACCTCGATTATATCTTCCACCGGCACCTCCATGCCCCGGACAACTACATAATATTTCCCGCCGGAATATGTAACGCTGGTCACATCTCCTGACACCTCGGTAACCTCACCTGTCGAGGAATCCTTCACATTGGCAAGGATATTCTTCCCAATAAGGCTGTATGCCCTTGTTGCAGTAAAGCTCGTGTTCAGGTTCTGCATCTGTTCCAGTGCGCTGAACTGCGCCAACTGCGCGATGAACTCCTTGTCGTCCGTAGGGTTCAATGGATCCTGGAATCTCAGTGAAGTCACGAGGAGGTTGAGAAAATCGTCTTTCCCAAGCTCGTCGGTGGTGTCCCTGCTGCCGGTCTTTGATTCATTTTCTTTTATTATCTGCTGTATCGTTTTCTGATTGGTCACTGCATCAACGCTCATTCATTCACCTCCTATGCCGTCAGGTTGATCGTGCTGCCCTGCCACAGCCATGGATCGCCGGTTCCCGGAGCTTCTGCAATGCCTGACATATCCGGTATCCTGGCTGCCGCCATCGGTGTGACGCCTTTAGGCCGGACACCTGACAGGCTCCTGTTCTGCGGTCCGTTCTCCCGCGCCTGTCTTCCGTCCTGCCTGACAGATACGCTGAGATCCTGCACGACGATACCCTGTCTTTCCAGCGACTCCCTCAGCATCTGCATGTTGGATTCCAGCAGCCTTTGCACCTGTGAGTTTTCTGCCACGAATTTCGCCATGACTATGCCGTTCTCGGTAACGACCTTTAGCGAAAGCCTTCCGAGGCTCTCCGGCTTAAGTTCGATAACCATCTCCGACCTGTCGTGCGCCAGTATGGCAGAGGCCTTCTCAGTTATCTGAGTGATGATCTGCCTTACGGGTACCGTCTGGTTTGCGGTTCTTTCAGCAGCTGCCTGCGGCGCTGCATCAGGGCCGGGGTTATTCTGCTGTACCGCAATCATCGCGGCATCCGGCATTTCCCCATCGTTCATCGTCCCGGTATCCTGCTGCAGCACGGGTTTTTGAGCAGTACCGCTTTCATTTGCCACGACGGTTCCGGCCATTTCCGCATCTTCCGCTGCATTCGGGGCCGCTTTGGCGCTGTCGGACAATGACTCATCGCCTGCCTGCTCCGATTCGGATACATCGCCGGTACCCTGGCCGACTGCATTTTTCCTGCTGAAACGCACTTTCTCCAGCATGTTCAGTACCGCATCCCTGACTTCTGCATTTCCGTCTCCGCCGTCATCTTCCAGCTTTGCGGCATGCCCGTTCAGTTTCCGGAGTATAGCGGCACGAAGTTGACCGGAAATTTCCGACACCGACGCGAGCAGCTTCTGGACTGCATCGGGAAAACCTGCGGCGTTAATGGCTATGCCGGCCTGCATGTCTCCGGCTGGTTGTCCGTCACCGTGACCGGCAGCCAGGTCAGCCGTATTCCATATGCCGCCTGCATCTTCGATGAGCTGCATCAATTCCGCCAGGGCATCTTTCTGCACCGTGTCAAGGCCAAGCATTTCCGCAAGTCCGGCCGCGGTTTGAGCGAAACCTTGTTGAGCGGACAGTGCTTCCTCAGATATGCCAAGTGCCGTCAGTATCTCTTTCAGTGCCGTCCTGTCCAACCCGGTAAGCTGTGCCAATACCTCCAGCATGTCGACAGACTCAGCTCGCTTATTGCTTTCGGTATCAGGCCTTTCATCATCATTCAGATTTTCTGCTTTTCTCCTGTTCTGCGTGTCAGAAACGGACGGTCTTTCAAATTTCTCTTTGGGAGATCTTTGCGGTCCCTGCAGGCTGCTGTCGTCATAGAAATCCGAAGGATCGCTCCGCCTCGCGGAAGCACCCTGTGTTCTGCCAGGCCTGTTTTGTGTCCTTGACATTGTCGTTTCGAGTATCTTCCCGAATCCCGCAGAATTCCCTCCATAGCTGCGGGTCTGGCTGCCGTTGGTCCTGGGTGCGGGAACATCCATACCTGCTGCAATGTTGCCGGTAAATATCTCTGCGAGTTGCAATTTTTCACCTCCTTTCGAAAGATTGATATGTTATTCCCCCCTGTACAGCTCATTGAGTTTTTCAGTAACTCTCGCTGCAAAATCAGGAGACATTGCCTGTATTATGCTTGCAGCATTCTTCCTGTTCATGGCCTGGAGGGTCTCGGCTATCATATCCAGCTTTGAGACGCCCATCTGTTCGAAAATAGCCGCTGCCGAATCTGCATCCATCTCGGCGTACACCTGTGCAAACTTCTTCACATTCTCGGCCGTCTGCCGTTCCACGATGACAGATTCGTATATGGCTGCGGCATTCTCCGGATCTATGGATTCGTAATAATCGGCGAATGCTTCTTTATCGCCGTTTACGATCGATTTTTCGACCTGTTTCTTCAGTTCTTCCAGTTCTTTCTCTTTTTCAGCAATGGCCGCTTCTCGTTTATTCAATTCCTCCAGCTTTGCGCTCGCTTCCTGCACGAGCTTGTCGTAATCATCCTTGTAGACGTTGAGTTCGTCGGCCCTCGCATTCGCCTGTGCCAACTGTTCTTTCAGTTTTTCAACTTCGTCTCTGAATTCGAGATATTTCTCACGTATCTCATCCTGGGTCATATATTTCGGATTGAGCGGATCAGGCGGTTCATGGAGCGCAAGCCTGAGAAAAGGGATCGACTTGATCGAGGAATAATACCTTTCTGTCACACCGCCTACATTGTTGTAGACTATAAAATAGAAAACAGCGCAAAAAGCTGCAATGATTATGATCACATCCAAAACGATCAGGAATATGGAAAGGGGTTTGCTCCTCTTTTTATTCTTACCATCTTTATTGACGGCGCTTTCTTCCGGTTTTGCCATGTTCAATCTCCCGTATTGCTATCGTTGTAATTGAAGCTTACGATTTCATCATTCGTTTTCTGTTCGAGCTTCTTCTGCTCCAGAAGGAAATCCTCGTACTGCCTGTCCTTCAGCTTTTCTAGGATCTTCCTGTCTTTCATGGCCTTTACAAGCTCTTCTCTAACTTTATCGACATATTTAGCGGCATTATTTACATTTTCTTTTTGGGATTTGATCCTGGAATTGAGTAAAGAAAGGTATCCGTTGAATTTTATCAACTCATGGACCGTCGCTTTTTTCGCCTTTTTATTAAATTCCCTGACAGTGTCCTCCAGCGCGTTTTCCAGTTCGGAAAGCTTGCGTTTTTCTGCTTCCAGCTTTCGCATTGCGGCCGCAAGTTCGTTTTTTATGCTGTCTTCCTTCTGTTTTCTCAGATTCAGGACTGACTGAAGCTTGAATATGAACTTTGCCATTATACTCTCCCGCGGGTTTTTTGGGGATGTGCGGATGATCACTGAAGGATCCCGTACATCATATCGATTATTTCGTCATAGTCAAAGCGTTCCTCCGTAGACTGCTGCACAAAGCCAAGTATTTTATCGATCAGGCTTATTGCATGATCGATTTTTTCATTGCTGCCTTTTACGTAGGCGCCTATATTTATAAGGTCTTCAGCGTCCCTGTAAACGGCAAGGGCTTTTTTGATCTCAGCGGCTGCCGCCTTATGATCGTCCGTTATAATATCGGGCATGACACGGCTGACGCTGGCAAGTACATCGATGGCAGGGTACTGGTTCCTGTTTGCCAGTGAACGTGAAAGCACTATATGTCCGTCAAGAATGCTCCTTGCAGTGTCTGTCACGGGCTCAGTCAGATCGTCACCGTCAACAAGGACGGTATAAAGCCCGGTGATCGAACCCTTTTCCGAATTTCCCGCCCTTTCGAGCAGCCTGGGCATTATCCCGTATACGGACGGCGTATAACCTCTCGACACCGGGGGTTCTCCCGTTGCAAGCCCTATTTCTCTCTGGGCCATTGCAAAACGGGTAAGCGAATCCATCATAAACAGCACATCTTTCCCCTGATCCCTGAAATACTCGGCGATGGCGGTGGCTATGAACGCACCCTTAAGCCTTATGAGAGCCGGCTGGTCAGATGTGGCCACGACAACGACGGAACGGGACAGACCTTCCTCTCCCAGGTCCTTCTCGATGAATTCCCTCACTTCCCTGCCGCGCTCTCCGATCAGCGCGATCACATTCACGTCGGCCTTGGTGTTTCTTGCGATCATCCCCATGAGCGTGCTTTTGCCAACGCCGCTGCCAGCAAAAATACCCATACGCTGGCCTTTGCCGACAGTCAGAAGTCCGTCTATCGCTTTGATGCCAAGCGGAAGCGGATCGGTTATCCTTTTCCTGAATAAGGGGTGCGGCGGGTCGTTGTCTACCGGATAATATTTTTCAGGCCTGAAGGGGCCTTTGTCGTCAATGGGAAAACCGAGGCCATCCAGCACCCGGCCTGTAAGTTCCGTGCCGACGCCGGCCCTGAGAGTTGAATCAGAAGCGACAACCAGATTGCCGGGGCCTACGCCTGACATTTCTCCAAGGGGCATAAGCAGGACTTTATTATCTCTGAAGCCTACGACTTCCGTCTGTATTATCTTTTTCCCCTTTGAAGCGTACAGTTTGCAAAGACTGCCGATATCGACCTCGGGACCGTCCGATTCGATGGTGAGGCCTACGACTTTGGATACTCTTCCGAAATATTTCACAAAACTTGATTTGTCCAGCAGATCGTGATATCTCTGAAGTTTTATATTCACCGTACCACCCCGGGAATTATCTGCCCTCATATTCTTCTTTCAGCGCCTCTTCTATCTTTTCAAGGCGGGTTTCCGCCCCTGCGTCGATGCTTCCCAGCGGAGTCTCTACAATGCATTCGCCGGGTTTCATTGCAGCGTCCGGCCTGATCTCGGTGTCGTCGGCGCCCTCGGCAAGCTGTTCGAGTCTTTTCCTGTTTTCATTTAGGTAATCGCTGTCTTCCGGCGATACCCTGATGACAGCGCCTTTTTTCTCGGAGCATTCCGCCAGCGCACTTCTCACCAGTTGGAGTATCACATCCCTGTTCGTTTTGAGTTCGCCCGCAACCGCCTTGCGGGCTATCTTTAAGGCAAGCTCAAGTATATCTGCTTCCATGCCCGCCATGATCTTTTCATATTCCTCGGCCGCGTCCTGTTTTATCTTTTCTGCTTCTTCCAGTAAGGACCTGCTCTGTGCCGCCGCAGCATCCATCCCTTCGGCGTAGCCCCTCTGCCATGCTTCTTCTGCGATGGCCTTTGCATCCTCTTCGGCTTTTGCCCTTGCCTGTTCGATCAGGCGTTTGGCTTCAGCCTCCGCTTCTGCTATTATTTCCTCAGACTTTTTTTCTGCCTTTCTCAGTAATTCCTCGGGACTGATTGCGGAGGATTCCTCATCAGTGACGTCGTGTTCGCTGTCAGTATCGTTTACGAACTTTATCAGGTTGTCGGGCAGCCTGACCTGGTAAGGCCTGCCGTATGTGACCTGGTTGTTTTTGAACACCCTGTTATACAATTATTTCATCTCCTCCGCCCCTGGAAATGATGATCTCGCCGGCATCTTCAAGTTTCCTGATAATATTGACGATCTTCTGCTGAGCTTCCTCAACATCCTTGAGCCTGACAGGTCCCATATATTCGATGTCTTCCCTGATCATTTCGGCAAGCCTCTTTGACATGTTCGAATAGATGACTTTCTGTACTTCTTCCGTAGCTCCCTTCAGTGCGACGGCAAGCAGGTTGTTGTCCACTTCTCGCAGGAACCTCTGGATCGAACGGTTGTCCAGCGTAAGGATATCTTCGAATACGAACATCCTCTTCCTGATCTCCTCGGCCAGGTCGGTGTCTTCGATCTCCAGTGTTTCCATGATGTACTTTTCAGTACCTCTGTCAACCGTATTGAGTATGTTGACGATAGCCTGCACACCGCCTGCGGCAGTAAAGTCCTCGGTTACAAGCGACGAGAGGTTCTTTTCGAGTATCCTCTCGACTTCCTTTATTACCTCCGGAGAAGTCCTGTCCATCACAGCAATGCGCCTTGCGACATCAGCCTGCTTGTCCTGCGGCAGGGACGCAAGCACCACCGCTGCCTGCTGCGGTTTTAGGTACGCAAGTATAAGCGCTATCGTCTGCGGATGTTCTTTCTGGATAAAGTTCAGCAGTTGGGCCGGGTCAGCCTTCCTGACAAATTCGAACGGCCTCACCTGCAGCGATACCGTCAGCTTGTTGATAACATCGAGAGCTTTCTGTGTACCCAGCGCTTTCTCCAGTATCTCCTTGGCGTAGCTGATACCGCCCTCTGCTATATACTCCTGGGCAAGGCAGATCTGATAGAACTCTTCAAGGACCTTTTCCTTTTCCTCCGGGGTCACGGTCCTGATATTGGCGATTTCGAGCGTAAGCTGTTCTATCTCCTCTTCTTTCAGATGTTTGAATATCTCGGCCGACCTTTCAGGGCCCAGTGAAATGAGGAGCATCGCGGCCTTCTCCCGGCCGGTTCTTTCAGTTTTCATACCGGATACTCTTGCCATACAGAACGACCTCTCAAATCATTATCCATAATAACCCCTCGTCGATTGTGTTCTCCGTCTTAATATATCATCTGCTATATCATCCGCTGCTGCAGAAGCATTCAGGGCGGTTGCAGCATCCTGTGCCACAAAACTGCAGTATTGCCCGTTTTACCCCGGCTTTCCCTTACTTCCGGAGTCAGGTATCCCAGTCTTCGGAAAGCCAGTTTCTCAGCAACTGTGCAACCGCATCCGGCTTTTGCTTGACGAATTTTTCGATCTGTTTCTTGATTTCCGACCTTTCTTCCAGTTCTATCTCCGGCAAAGGTTCTTCCTCCTCGGGGACTACGAACCTCGGCCCGCTGGCGGCCTGGGCCACTGCAGGCTCCCCTGTCTCCTTTCTGCGCGGGATACCGAATATGAGCATCCCGATGATCAGGAGCAGCATCAGTGCAAAGAATCCGTAATCGTTTATCAGTTCCCTGATCTTGTCTGCCGTGGTTTTTTCAACTGTTTCCAGCGGCGCCAGCTTGAACTTGCTGATGGATATGTTGCGGGCAGGTATCCCCGTGGCTGTGCTCAGCGCAGTCCTTAGTTCACTTATAAACTCGTCGCTCAGTCGTGAATCATCGGTCACTTTCTGCCCGTACCACAATGACAGCGCCAGGCCCGATTCTTCAGGGATCATCTTGCCCGCAGCCTTTTCAGTTTCACTCAACACTTCGTCATATCCGTAGTTGATATCTTCCTGCCTGTTCGAATATTCAGATGCTCCCTCTTCACCTATCTGATAAGTTGTTACTCCTCCCGGATTTGAATCAAGTCCTGGTTCGCCGCCGCCTTCGGCGTTCTTGACGATCTCTTCGCTGATACTGCTGCTTATGACGGCTCCGCCGTCCATTCCCTCAGGATTCGTTATCCTCTTGATCTGTGACTTCTCCTTGTCGAAATCGAGCACTACATTGGCTACTACCCTCAACGTGTCAAAACTGTCGAACTGCCCGACGCTGAAGTAATCGAGCACTTTCTGCTGCAGTTCGAGTTCCTTCTTCCTTCTGAGCTCTTCCTGGCTGCTTACGGCGCCGATCGAATCATCTTCATAGTTAGCGTTCAGGATGTTGCTGTTGTTGTCGACCACTGTGACGTCCTTGGGATCGAGGTTCTCCACGCTTCTCGACACCAGCATCACTATCCCCTGGACCTGGGTCTGCGAAAGCTTTTCTCTTGGCCTTACCATCACATATGCGGTAGGTCTCGGCTGCTCATTGCTGGCGTTGAGAAAAATCGACTTTTCAGGCACAGCGAGCGTTACTGCGGCTTCTTCGATATTGTCGAGCATTTCCAGCTTTGTTTCGAGATCTGATATTTTCTGATGCATCCAGATCTGCTCCCTGTCCTGCTGCGTCGTTGTCAGCCCGATACTCGAAATGGCGTCGGCAAATGTAAAGCCCTCCTTGGGATAACCCGACTGTGCCAGCACTATCTGTGCCTTGTTGTTGTTCTTTTTGTCGATGATGATGGAGGTGCCGTCATTGCCGGCCTCGTTCCAGATGCCGTTCTCATTGAGGATGTTGATCATCTCTCCGATCTGTTTCTTGTCAGAGCTTGTGAAAAGTGTTATCTTCTGCGGCCTTGTAAGTACTATTATGGATATGGTTACGGCAATGACTACGATAGCTGAAGTGATATAGAAACGAGTCTTCTGGGATTTGTCCAGGCTTTCCCAGAATTCTTTGAGTTGATCAAGATACTTCTTTATGGATTCCGGCACAGTTTCACCACCCTGCAACAGTATTTGTCATTTGTAAATCATATATGGCATCATCTGTGTCTGTGTTTTCGTATCTGTGTCTTCCTGTTTCTCTCATCAGACCGGTCGGCGGCATAAGCCGTAAGATGCCAAATGCCTGATGCCCTGATATATCGATTTATTATATCTGCATCCTCATTATCTCTGTATATGCATCAAGCAGCTTGTTTCTTATCTGTAATGTGAACTGCAGTGCAATATTCGCCTTTTCACCGGCCAGGATCACCTGGTGTATGTTGTCGGTCCGTCCTGCCGCAAAATCATCCGCCAGCTTGTCAGCTTCCAGCAGCAGGTCATTTGTCCTGTAAAGAGCTTCCTTAAGATAATCCGAAAACGGTATGGCACCTGCAGTTGCACTTCTGTTTTCAGTTTCGAATATGGATCTTGATGGTGCAAGGGAATCAACCGTGCCAACCTTGAAAGCCATGGCATCCACCTTCCTTTAAACTGTCTTTGGTATCTTCTCTATCCGTTCGTCGCTGTCAGTCCGTTCATTATCTTCCTATTTCCAGTGCTTTCATTGCCATGCTCTTTGTTGAGTTCATCGCTGTTACATTGGCTTCATAAGCTCTTGTCGCCGATATCATGTTGACCATTTCAGTCACGACATCTACATTGGGCATTTGCACATATCCGTCTTCATCCGCATCAGGATGTCCCGGATCATATACTCTTTTGAACGGGCTCGTGTCTTCAACTATCCTTGAAACCTTGACACCTTTGCCGAGATATCTTGCCTTGCTGCTTTCGCTCAGATACTCGGAAAAAGGTATCCCGTCGGAACTCTCCTGGAAAACTACGACTCTCCGCCTGTAAGGCGTACTGTCTTCTGTCCTTGTGGTATTCGCATTTGCGATATTCTGGGAGATTATATCCATACGCAGTCTTTGTGCCGTAAGCGCAGATGCACCGATATCAAGAGCACCAAAATAGCTCATAAATTATCTCCTCCCTTCGTTTATCACGGTCCTTATCCTCTGATACGAACTGCTTACGCTTTGCACCAGCGTATAATAGCGGATACTGTTCTTGGCCATTTCCGCCATTTCCGCTTCAATGTCCACGTTGTTCCCGTCAAGACGCGTGCTCAGTTCGCTGTTGTCCCTGACGATCCTTATTTTTGCGTTTTCATTGCTCTTGCCTATTGGGATATGTCTCCTGTCGGTCGTGTTCCCTTTGAATCCGCTTTTTTCAGATGCGCCCTGCAGATATTCCTCGAACGCGACAGATGATTTCTTGTAGCCTGGTGTATCCACATTGGCGATGTTCTGTGCGATGACCTCATTGCGGATCCAGGCTGCATCAAGCGCTTTTTCGCGCAGTCTCAGATTGCTGGTCAGCTTATCGAACATTTGACCCGTCTCCTTTGTAAAAATAATGCATTCCAAAACTACCAGATATATATTATTTCGACATTATATATCCAATTCCTTTAGCGTTTTCCGGAATACATTCTCGCACAGATACAATATAGCACTGATTCTTTAGAGTAAATTTTAGCATATCATAATATTATTTACAACTATATAATGTGCCTTTGAGTCGTTATTGTCAATATGTTGTATCGATTTGTCATAAATTATGGAAATATGCATTATTTATCAGGATATTCAGTCTCATGGTTATGAAAGTCTTGATAAAATATTCAGCAAAGTTGTTTTTTAAGCTAAATTTTTTCGGACATCTTTATTTTCTCAATCTGGTCCAGGGCAATTTCCGCCATTATCCTGTGCTTTTCATTCTTGTTTCTTATCCGCTGCTCAGGCGCCCTGATCAATCCGAAGCTGGCATTCATAGGCTGCAGCCGTCCTACCGAATTACCGGACACATAGGCTGCCAGTGAACCTATCGCCGTATTTTCAGGGAAAATCACCAAACTTTCCCCAAGGCATTGTCTTGCGGCATTTATACCGGCAACAAGACCTGAAGAAGCAGATTCGACATAACCCTCCACACCCGTGATCTGTCCGGCAAAGTACAATTCAGGTCTTGATCTCATCCTGTAAGTCGGATCGATGAGTCCGGGCGAATCGATATAAATATTCCTGTGCATGACGCCATATCTGATGAATTCCGCATTTTCAAGCCCGGGTATCAGGCGGAAAACTCTTTTCTGTTCCGGCCAGCGCAGATGTGTCTGGAACCCGACCATGTTATAGAGTGTGCCTGCCTTGTTATCCTGCCTTAACTGCACCACCGCATAGGGTTCTTTCCCGGTGGCGGGATCGATTATTCCGACGGGTTTCAGCGGTCCGAACCGCAGGGTGTCCCGCCCGTTTGCAGCCATACTTTCCACCGGCATGCATCCGCTGAAGAGTATCATTTTTTCAAAATCCCTTATAGGGACCGTTTCCGCGTTGACAAGCTCGTTCCAGAACAACTCGTACTGCTCCCTGTCCATCGGACAGTTTATATAGTCGTCGGTACCTTTCCCGTAGCGTGAAGCGCGAAAAGCCTTTGTCATATCTATTGACTCATATGTGACTATCGGTGCGGCGGCGTCATAAAAATAAAGGCTGTCCCTGCCCGTGACCTTCATTATATGCTCCGCAAAGGCATCTGACGTCAACGGTCCGGTCGCAACGACAGTGATGCCGTCTTCCGGCAGGCTCGTGACTTCTTCACTGTACACAATAACATTGGGATGGTCTTTCACTGCCTTAGTCACAGCTTTGGAGAACCCTTCTCTGTCGACTGCCAGAGCCCCTCCGGCCGGGAGCCTCGTTTCATCCGCACATTTCATTATAATGGAGTCAAGTCTCCTCATTTCTTCCTTTAGCAGTCCCACTGCATTCGTCAGGCTGTCGGATCGTAAAGAATTGCTGCAGACCAGTTCCGCAAAAAAATCCATTTTATGCGCAGGCGTGTATTTCTTCGGCTTCATCTCGAAAAGCCTTACCTGCACTCCCCTTTTTGCCGCCTGCCATGCGGCTTCGCATCCTGCAAGTCCCGCGCCTATAACATTGATGTATCTTTCAGCCAAATGCGAGGCCCTCCTGTTTCAGAAACCAGTATCATTCTCTGGAATACTTGTTTTCCGCCCATATTGCGATATCTACTGCACCGTTGCCGTCAGCCTGTTCCGCCTGCATCATTCGTCACTGCTCTCAGCCTCTTCCGGCTGCTTTTTCCTGTCCGGACTTTTTGTGAATCCGCATTTTTCATTGCTGCATACAAGAGTCACTTTTCTGCCGGAGTACTTCTTTACCATGAAGTTTCCGCATTTGGGGCACATCTCGCCCGAAGGCATATCCCATGACATGAATTTGCATTCGGGATAGTTTTCACACCCGAGATAGCTCTTTTTTGTTTTCGTCTTTTTTATCAGTACCTTGCCGCCGCAGAGCGGGCAATTGACTCCGGCCTCTTCAAGTATCGGCTTTGCGTTCCTGCACTCGGGGAAACCCGGACAGGCCAGGAATTTACCGTAGCGTCCGGTTTTGATCACCATGTTCCTGCCGCATTTTTCACATATCACATCGGTCACTTCATCAGGAATGTCTATATTTTCAATCCTGGTTTCCGCATCTTTCAGCGTTTTGGCAAAGGGTTCGTAGAACTCCTTCATGAGTTCGACCCACTTCTTGGCGCCCTCCTCGACATCATCGAGTTTTTGCTCCAACTGGGCCGTAAACTGGATATCAACGATGTCTTTGAAGTTGTTTTTCATAAGCTCGTTGACTATCCTCCCCAATTCCGTCGGGACCAGGAACTTCTTATCCTTGACCACGTATCCCCTTGCAAGGATCGTCGTAATTATCGGCGCATATGTACTCGGTCTCCCGATGCCTTTTTCCTCAAGGGCTTTTACAAGCGTAGCCTCTGTATATCTCATAGGAGGCTGCGTTAAATGCTGCTTGTCTTCGATCTTTTTCAGCATCAGCATTTCATCCTGTTCCAGATCAGGTATGGATACTTCGTTTTCTTTGGTATCATCATCCCTGCCTTCGGTATAAACTGTAAGGTACCCGTCGAATCTCATTTTCGACCCGTTGGCTTTGAAAAGCAGGTCTCCTGCAAGTATATCAGCTGCAATGGTATCATAGGCAGCCGATGCCATCTGGCTTGCGATGAACCTGGACCATATCAGGCTGTACAGCTTGTACTGGTCATTGGTCAGCGACCCTTTGACGCTTGCGGGATCAAGTTCCACATATGTCGGTCTTATGGCTTCATGGGCATCCTGGGACGCCGAACGGTTTTTGTATACCCGCGGCTCATTCGGCAGGTATTTCTCCCCGTAGCTGGCATGTATATACTCTCTTGCCGCCTGCTGCGCTTCAGCCGATATCCTGGTTGAATCGGTACGGATATAAGTAACAAGACCGACTGAACCATGTCCTTTGACTTCAAGGCCTTCATACAGCTGCTGGGCTATCATCATCGTTTTCTTTGTCGGGAAACCCAGTTTCCTCGACGCTTCCTGCTGCAAAGTGCTTGTCGTGAACGGAGCAGGCGGAGTTTTCTTCTTTTCGCCGTATTTTACCTTATGGACGATATATTCCTTCCCTTCAAGCTGCTTAAGTATCTCCCTTACCTGTTCCTCATCCTTCAGTTCTATCTTCTGGTCCATTTTGCCGAAGAATTTTGCTTCGAATGTGCGGGAGGATTTCTTTTTATGAAGCAATGCCGTGATCGTCCAGTATTCTTCCGGTATGAAATTCTCTATCTCTTCCTCCCTGTCACATACCAGCCTTGCGGCGACCGACTGGACACGTCCCGCGCTCAGGCCTTTTCTCACCTTCCTCCACAGCAGGGGACTTATCTTGTAGCCTACTATCCTGTCCAGGACGCGCCTTGCCTGCTGGGCATTGACCAGGTCCATGTTTATTTTTCTTGGCTGTTTTATGGCATTTCGGACTGCGTTTTTTGTTATCTCATTGAACGTGACCCTGCATTCCTCATTTTCGTCTATATTGAGCAACTGTGCGAGATGCCAGGATATGGCCTCTCCTTCACGGTCAGGGTCGGTAGCAAGTAGTATTTTTTTCGAGTTCCTTGCTTCTTTCCTCAGTTTGCTGATTATGTCGCCTTTGCCCCGGATGGTGATGTATTTTGGTTCAAAGTCATTTTCTATATCCACGCCCATCTGGCTTTTAGGCAAGTCCCTTACATGTCCTACCGATGCAACTATTTTATAATCCTTTCCCAGGAATTTGCTTATGGTATTGGCCTTTGCAGGCGACTCAACTATTACAAGGTTGTTTGCCATCATGTCCTCCTGAAGGTTGTTTATGATAACTTTAAAGCTTATCGTTCTATATTGATTAAATTCAACTCATATATTACCACATTTTACGCTTGTGTCTACAGTAATGATAATCATTTTATTCAACGAGCCTGTAATATTTGCCCGGCAATTGTTCCACGAAACCGCTCAGTTCCAGCATCAACAGGATCGAAGATGCCATCTGGACACTGATCCCGCAGTCCCTGCATATGACGTCCAGATGGACAGGACCATTGAGCAGCCGCTGAGCTATAGTTTTTTCATCTCTGTTCAGTTTCATTACAGCAAGTTTTTTAGCGCTGCTATATGTATTTTTAGAATCATGTCTTATATTCAATTCATCAAGTATGTCGCCCACTCCTGTTACGATCTTCGCGCCGTCGCGGATCAGCCTGTTGGTGCCTGCGCTGTTGTAAGAGTTTATATTGCCCGGCACTGCAAAAACGTCTCTTCCCTGATCCAGGGCATATTCTGCGGTAATAAGGGAGCCGCTTTTTTCACCGGCTTCGACTATGGTCACTCCAAGCGATATACCGCTTATTATGCGGTTTCTCGCAGGAAAATTGTACCGTGCGGGTTCCGTACCCGGAAGATATTCCGATATTACGGCGCCATGCCGTATTATTTCCTCCATAAGTCCACGGTTTTCAGGCGGGTATGCAATATCGATACCGCACCCCAGCACCGCTATCGTCCTGCCTCCTGCTTCCAGTGCTCCTTTGTGCGCCTGCGAGTCGATCCCCCTGGCCATGCCGCTGACAACCGTGACTCCGTGCCTGGCCAGATCCCCCGCTAAACGTTTTGCCATGTCGAGACCGTACCATGTCGCCCTCCTGGAACCGACCACGGCCATACAGGTCTCATCCGGTTCCGGTTTGCCCCTGCAGTAAAGGATCAGCGGCGGGTCAGCGATGTGCTTGAGCAGTTCGGGATATGTCCTGTCGTATATTGTTATTACATCGGCATCGCACTTTTTGACGGATTCGAATGCCCTTTCGGTTTCCTTCCTTGCCGTTTTGTCAATAAGATGCGTGATCAGTTTTTTAGAGCAGAGCCCGGAAGCAGCCAAATCAGCTTCACCGGCTTCCCAGACCAGAGCGGGGTCCCTGAAATATTGCAGAAGCTGATATTTCTTCCCGGGACTTGCATTGACCATGGAACTCAGCCAAATCCAGTATTTCAGATTGCTCATTGCCTCATCCCCCACGTCCTGCTGTAGGATTTTATCCATTAAGTCGATTTTCATACTGCTGCTGATACCGACCGGTTTGAGTTCAGCAACTGCGTTCATATATTCCATGCTTTTCTGTCAAGGCTCCTGTACTGTATCGCCTCTGTCAGATGTACAGGTTTGATATCTTCGCTCATGTCCATATCGGCGATGGTCCTGGCCACTTTGAGTATCCTGCTGTGGGCCCGTGCGCTCATTCCGAGCCTGTCGAACACATCCCGAAGGATACTTCTGCATTTTTTATCGAGCCTGCAGAATTTTGCAAACATTGCAGGCTGAAGCTGGGAGTTTGAGTAAATGTTCAGCCCTTTATACCTATCAAGCTGGATTTTTCTGGTCCTTTCCACTCTTTCCCTGATGGCAAGCGAACTCTCGACGTTTTTATCGCTTTCCAGTTCCGCATATTTGACAGGCGAAACCTCTATGTGGATATCCAGCCTGTCAAGCAGTGGCCCGGATAACCTGCTGAGATATTGCTGTATCTGTTTGGGCGTGCATGTGCACTTTCCGGGCTGATCCAGGAAATACCCGCACCTGCATGGATTTGCCGCACATATCAGTGTGGTCCTTGCCGGATAGGTGAGGCTCGCGTTCACACGGGAAATGGTAATGACACCGTCCTCCAGCGGCTGTCTCAGGGCCTCCAGGGCTTTCTTGCTGAACTCGGGAAGTTCGTCAAGGAACAATACGCCGTAATGAGCGAGGCTTATTTCGCCGGGTTTTGGAATGGAACCGCCCCCTACAAGTCCCGTATCCGAGATACTGTGGTGCGGGCTCCTGAACGGTCTCGTGTTCACAAGGGATACTCCAGGGGGTAGTATTCCCGCTATACTATGTATTTTCGTTACCTCCAGCGCTTCCTCAAAAGTCATCGACGGCAGTATAGTCGGAAGCCTCCTTGCCAGCATCGTTTTGCCGCATCCGGGAGCTCCAAGCATAAGGCAGTTGTGTGCTCCCGACGCAGCCACTTCCAGTGCCCTCTTTACATTCTCCTGTCCCTTCACATCGGCAAAGTCGACTGTATCAGAATAAACCGGCACGACTTCGCCTCCGGTATCCTCAAAGTATTTTATCTCTATCTCTCCGTTAATAATTGCCGCAGTTTCCCTGAGATCCTTCACGGGTACGATATGGAGTTCTTTTACGACCGAAGCTTCCCTTGCGTTCGCTTCAGGAAGGAATAAAAAACGGAAACCGTTCCGGTGTGCGCAGACAGCCATGGGCAGGACTCCTTTTACAGGCTTTATACCCCCGT
The DNA here is from genome assembly GCA_035361135.1 of Clostridiales bacterium. Classification (GTDB taxonomy): domain Bacteria; phylum Bacillota; class Clostridia; order Acetivibrionales; family DTU013; genus DTU013. The sequence goes on from DAOSCC010000019.1 coordinate 16,193, forward strand.
CAAGGGCAAGCTCTCCGATAAACATCGATTTACTGGCGGCAGACTGGTCAATGTAACCCGATGATGTCAGGATGCCCATGGCAATGGCAAGATCGAATGATGAACCTTCTTTCTTTATGTTCGCGGGGGCCATGTTCAGCGTGATCTTTTTCAGCGGGAACTCGTATCCTGAGTTCTTCACGGCAGACCGGACACGCTCCCGTGCTTCCCGTACGGCCGTGTCCCCAAGCCCGACTATTTCGAACGCAGGCAGACCGTTGCTGATATCTGTCTCTATTTCGACTATATATCCGTCGATCCCCAAAACACCGCAGCTTATGATCTTTGAGTACATATTACTACCCATAGCTAGAATTAGTTTCTATGTTATACAGTAATTTCCATCACAATATTACTATATCCGCATGATTTTGTACATACCCAAATTATCATCTGACACTTTTTTATACATGATGAAACATCACGACCGCTATAAGACAATATACAGGCTGAATTCGCAGAGAAGTTGCAAAGAATGTAAAGAATCCGATAGTATCGGAAATACATCCCCGGATCGGGAAAATCAAATCATATAATACCTGATAAGGCAAAAGAAATGATGCAGATTGATACGAAAGCAACTCGAAAAATAATCAGGCAACAAAAGTTTCAAATATGGCACAGCAGCCTGCCGATCTGCGGATTCTGTCGGCGTTGCCGTTGTATGGCTTTGAGTTGGCCTGCTCGCTAATTATTCTTATTTCCCGGCAGGTTCTCAGTCTCATGTATATTTCCCAGCGGGTTCCGCATCCCGTGAACATTTCCCGGTTGCTTATTTATGGTCGTCCTGTCCGTTTTCTTCCTGCTGTTCGTTTTCCTGAAGCTTCTCATTTTCTTTCAGCAGTTTATGTAACTCTTCCATGAATGTGTTTATGTCCTTGAACTGCCTGTAGACTGAAGCGAACCTGACATATGCGACTTCGTCGATATCCTTAAGCCTTGCCATGACCATTTCGCCGATCTCTTTTGTGGTTATCTCCCTCTTGAGAGAATTCAGTATCTGGAGTTCGATCTCATCAGCCAGTTTTTCAAGAGTGTCCACCGAGACCGGCCTCTTCTCACAGGCTCTCAGCAGTCCGTTGATGAGCTTTTCACGGTCAAACGGCTGCCTTGTCTTGTCCTTTTTGATTACCATCAGCGGTATGCTCTCCACTTT
>DAOSCC010000020.1:0-10280 GCA_035361135.1 Clostridiales bacterium
TGCTGTGGGTGGCAAACCAGGTGTTTTACAGGGCACTGCTCGCCGGCCAGGAAGTGAGGCGGAAGAGAAAGACGCTCACCGGCGAACAGATCTACAGGCGTGTTGGCAGGGGCAGCAGTCCAGTGCTGGCTCTGCTGAAGCGTGAATGGAGACTGATGATACGCACGCCCCTGTACGTGCTCAATGGCCTTACTGGCAGCATAGCAGGTCCGCTTATTATAGTGCTGATGTTCGCCGTGCGGGGAAGCGACCCTGAACTTGCCAGGCTGGCAGAAAGCCTGAAAGATCCGGAAGTTATACCCTATGCCGCGCTTGGCGGGCTTGGGATAATGCTGTTTACTGCAGGCATGAACCTGGTCGCGTCAACTGCCTTGTCAAGAGAAGGCAAAACCATATGGGTCGCCAAAATGATACCTGTGACCGCAAGGCAGCAAGTTGACGCCAAGTTCCTGTGCAGCTATATCGTATCTGCCGCAGGCGTGCTGGCAACCAGCCTTATCATGGCATTGCTGCTGAGGATACCCATATTGTGGGTAGTGTTGCCGGCCATAGCCGGGCTTATCGGGTCCGTGCCGATGGTGGCGCTGAACTTGCTGATCGATGTATTCCACCCGAAACTCGTATGGAACAGCGAACAGGAAGCCATGAAGCAAAATATGAACGCAGGACTTGGGATGCTCGTCTCATTTGTGGTAATACTCATAATGGGTGCTTGCGCAGCCGGAGCATTGCTCCTGGGACTTCCCGTAACAGCAGCTTACGCGGCGGTAGCCGTTGTATCGGTTCCGGCGCTCCATGCCGTAGCCGAAAAGAAATACAGTGAGATCGAAGCCTGATATCTGTACTATCAACTGGGAGGGATAAAAATTGTCGAAACAGATCTGGAAACCTTCTACATTACTGAACCCTGTGCCGGTGGTGATGGTAACATGTGCCGACACGTCAGGGAAGCCCAACATAATCACGGTTGCATGGGCAGGAACGGTAAATTCCGAGCCGCCGATGGTATCCATATCCGTAAGGAAGGAAAGGTATTCCCATAATCTCATAAAAGAAAATGGACAGTTCGCAATCAACCTGGCAACGGAAAAGCTGGCTTTTGCCACCGATATATGCGGCGTAAAGTCCGGCCGCGACGTCGACAAGTTCCAACTGACCGGCCTGACTCCTGTAAAAGCCTCGGCCATCGATGTGCCGATAATAAAGGAAAGCCCTGTCGCATTGGAATGCGTGGTGAAAAACGTGCTGGAGCTTGGCAGCCACGACATGTTCATTGCCGAGGTGGTCGCTGTCCAGGCGGACGAATCGCTGCTCAATGAAAAGGGGAAGCTGGTCCTTGAAAAAGCCGATCTCATTTGCTACTCCCACGGCAAATACTGGACACTGGGCAGGGAACTGGGGTTCTTCGGATTCTCCGTAGCAAAAAAGAAAAATATAGTCAGATGAAAAACGGAGTGCCGTAAGGCACTCCGTTGTGTTTCGGTCGATTATCGGGCCGTGTTTATTTTGCCGCGAGGACCTTTTTGAGCTTTGCGAACCTGGGCAGGCCGTTCTCCAGCGGAGGATGGGACTCGCCCTGGATCAGGGGCAGTGCGTAGTCGATGAACTGCTGGTTCAGCCCGTTGCCGGCCTCGTTGATCCACTCGCGCGGGATCTTCTTTTCGGTATTTGCAACGTCTGTCAGGTTGATAAGCTTGGTTACGCACTTGTACTCAGGACCTGCGACTCTTTCGAAGGCCACCATGTAGTCGGTCTTGCCTTCGACGGCATATCTGACCGCCATCTGGCCGGCCATGTATGCTTCATTCACGTCTGTCAGCGATCCGCAGTGGGCAGCGCACCTCTGCAGGAGGCTGAACTCAATGCCGCGCACTTTAGCGCCGGTCTTTTCCTTCACGATGTTTGCGAGTGTATTTGCCAGTCCGCCCAGCTGTGCATGTCCAAATGCATCCTTCGACTTTGCAAGGTCGGAGCCGTATTCTGAGATGTACATGCCGTCCTTATCCTTGATACCTTCGGAAACGGCTATAATAACGTTGTTCTGCCTTCTGTACACATCCATCGTCTCTTCGATGAATTTGTCCATGTCAAACGGCAGTTCCGGCAGATAAATAAGATCGGGCCCAAATCCGGCGTTTGCTGCGAGAGCGGCCGAAGCTGTCAGCCAGCCGGCGTTCCTTCCCATTATCTCGAGCACTGTGATCTGGCCTTTGTCGTAAACGCGTGCGTCATGATAAACTTCCATTATCGAAGTTGCGATGTACTTGGCGGCACTGCCGTAGCCGGGGCAGTGGTCCGTTCCCCAGAGGTCGTTGTCTATGGTCTTGGGAACGCCCATCACACGGCATTCATAACCGACCGACTGCATGTACTTGCTTATCTTGTTGCAGGTGTCCATGGAGTCGTTGCCGCCGTTATAGAAGAAATACCTGATATTGTACTTTTTGAATACCTCAAGCAGCCTCTTGTAATCGGTATCGTCATCTTCGGCATTTTTAAGCTTATAGCGAACCGATCCCAGCGCCGAGGAAGGTGTAGTCTTCAAAAGTTCCAGTTCATACGGATCTTCCTGGCCTATATCATAAAACTTCTCTTCGAGCACACCTTTGATGCCATGTGCCGCACCGTAAACCGCGGTGATGCAGTCCTGCCTGAGCGCTTCCTGGAAAACGCCGCAGGCACTGGCGTTGATAACTGAAGTCGGACCGCCCGACTGTCCGAATATAGCTGCACCTCTTAGTTCGCTCATAATCACACCTCCTGATAAAATCAAGATAAAATATAGCATAATATGTACCAAAATGCAATTAAAGATAGATATATTTTTAACATAATCGACTGCGGGCTGGTTTCCTGCATATCGGACCGTTTTGAATGCAATTGCTTGGGCTTTATGCGTGGGTTTCTGCCAATGGTTTGATTGACATGCCGGCTCGTGGAAACTACAATGGTAATAGGAGCCAAATACTGCTTCCTGCCATGGCTCAGACCATGATTCGGGCACTTGCAGCAGATCTGTTATCATAAAGAGGGAAGAAGGTTGCGTATGAACTACAGAACGCTGGGGAAAAGTGATGTGAAGGTATCCGAGATCATACTTGGATGCTGGGCAATGGGCGGCGGCTATTTCGGCGATGTAGCCGACCGGGACTCGATAGAAGCGATCAGGGCATCGTTTGAACTGGGTGTCAACACGTTCGATACGGCCGAAGTATACGGACGCGGACATTCCGAAAGGGTCCTTGGGAAAGCCCTTGAAGGGATCGACAGAGAAAAGTGCGTCATAAGCTCCAAGGTCTTCAAGCACAATATGAGGCACGACCTGCTTATCAGGGCCTGCGAGCAAAGCCTCAGGAATCTGAAGACCGACTACCTGGATATCTATTTCCTGCATTATCCCGTCGACAATGTGCCCATCGGCGAGTCGATGGAGGCAATGCTTGAGCTTAAGGAAAGAGGGCTGATCAGGGCCATAGGCCTTTCGAATTTCAGCCTGGAACAGCAGAAGGAAGCGATGAAATACGGGCCCGTGGATGTGATCCAGCCGTGCTACAGCCTGCTGTGGCGTTACCACGACAAGGACCTCCTGCCGTTCTGCATCGAAAACGATATAGGCGTCGTTCCATACAGTCCGCTGGCACAAGGGCTCCTGACAGGCAAGTATAAAAAGACGGATGTCTTTACAGACGGCCGCAGCCGCGCAGCGCTGTTCCAGCCTGAAAACTACAGGCGCTGCCTCGATGTGACCGAAGTGGTGAAGGCTGTTTCGGCAAGGCATGGCAAGACGCCTGCCCAGGGCGCTATCAACTGGCTCCTCATGACGCCTGGCATCACCGCTCCGATCGTCGGTGCAAAGAACGCGGAGCAGGCCAGGGAGAACATCGGAGCCGCCGGATGGAGATTCACCGACGAGGAATACGCGGAAATCGACGAAGCCAGCCGGAAATTCACAGACACACTGCCGAAATATGCCCTGTTTTTCTCCACTGAAACAGTAAAAGAGTGAAATATATCATATACAAAAAGAATGAGAGGAAGCGGCATGTCACTGGTAAAAGTCAACGAACTGCTGGCGCACGCAACATCGAAAAGGTACGGCGTTGCCGCGATCAACATTTTCAATTACGAAACCATCAAATGGGCCGTCCAGGCTGCCGAATCGGAACATGCCCCGATCATCATACAATTCTACCCCGGGTTTGAAAACCATTTGCCGTGCCGGTATGTCGCAGCCATTGCAAAAGATATGGCCGAAAGGGCAAGCGTACCGGTGGCGGTGCACCTGGACCATTCCAGGGATTATGAGACGGTTGCCGCCGGGATAAGGGACGGTTTCCCGTCCGTCATGGTGGATGGTTCCGCGCTGCCGTTCGAAGAAAATGTGAGATTGACCGCAGAAGTGGTACGCATTGCGTCAATCTTCGGAGTCGACGTGGAAGCCGAGCTTGGCCATGTGGGATCAGGCGCAAACCTGGAGGACTTTGCCGATTCCGGCAGGTATACATCTGTGGAGCAGGCAGTCGAGTTTGTCGCAAGGACCGGCTGCAATTCCCTGGCTGTCGCTGTCGGCAATGCCCATGGGGTATATATCCGGGAGCCAAAGCTGGACATGGACCGGATAAGGGCGCTTCGCAGGGCTCTGGACATCCCGCTCGTGCTACATGGCTGTTCGGACATCCCGGATGACCAGATCCGGGAGAGCGTGGAACTGGGAATAAGCAAGTTCAACATTGCCACGGAATATGACCGCGCGATATACCGGGTTTTCGCCGGAACTATCGACACGGACGAAGAAAAGGGATCGTTTTTCAATCTTATAAAACAGTCGGAAGAAACCATTATCGACTTTGTCCGCAGGAAGATCCGCTTGCTGAATCCCAACCGGTATACATTGCAACCGGCCGAAATATGACTGCTGTTATCAAGGGACGCTGGATTCCAATAATGTTCAGGAGGCCGATATGTTCGATATCGTTGGGCTTGATATGCCTTGTATGGATTTACTGGTTAATGTGGACAACTTTCCGAAGCCGAATGGAATGGCATTGGTGAACAGCCTCAGCTGGCAGGGCGGCAACAAGGTTTCGACAGGGATGGTGGCCGCTGCGCGTCTTGGCGCCATGTGTGCCATCATGGGTGCCGTCGGGGACGACAGTTACGGCCGCTTTTGCCTCTGGGACTTTGAACGCCATGGGATAGATACTTCAGGAATGTTGATCAGGAAAGACGCCACTACTTCGCTTTCCATCGTGATCAGCGACCGCGAGACCCGGGGCAGGAGTTTCGTGTTCCACAAGGGAAGCGCCGAACCGTGCTCGATCGATGAAATCGATCACTGCAAGCTTGAGCAGGCACGGTTCTTTTTTGTCTCCACTCTCGACGAAACAGCCATCCACTGCTGCAGGACGGCAAAGCAGGCAGGCGCGGAAGTATTCGTCGATGCGGACACGTACTCCGAAACGATGATGGACAATATGCATCTGATCGACTGGTTCATTGCTTCTGAATTCGTATATGAGGCGTTGTTCGACAACAGTGACTATGAAGCGAACTGCAGAAAAATACTGGAGAATGGGCCGAAAGCCGTTGTATTTACGCTGGGCGGCAAAGGCTGCGTCGGGATCAGCAGCGAGGGCTTCTTCAGGCTGGAAGCTTACCCGGTGGACGTAGTCGATACCACCGGAGCGGGCGATGTCTTCCACGGCGCATTCCTCGCAGGGCTGCTGCAGAACTGGAGCATCCGGAAATGCGCTGATTTCTCCAACGCAGTTGCTGCCATCAAATGCACCCGCCAGGGCGGCCGGGCAGGCATACCTGACATGGCGACCGCACTGAGATTCATGGAGACCGGGGAAATAGACTGTACGGATATAGACAAACGTGTTGAGCTGTATGAAAGGGGGATATCCAATGTCGGAACTGTATGGACACAGGTATGAAGCAAAAATCACCCTTGGAGTCGCACCAACCAAACGCAGCTTTTTGAGCATGGAAGAGGCAAAACGGCAGAAGGACAGGTTCATGGCCGTTATTCGCAGCATCAGGCCGGATATCGTGAAGATCGTGGATATCGATGACATTTGCGAAAACGGGATAATGTACAGGACGACGGACACGGATAAAGTTATTGGCAAGTTGAGAAGGGCAGGAATCGATGCGCTGTTCATACCCCATTGCGATTTCGGCGAGGAACAGGTGTCGGCTGCCGTCGCTGCTGCGCTGAAGGTCCCGACACTTATATGGGGTCCCAGGGATGAACGGCCAAATACGGACGAAGCTCGGGGCCGTGACACACAATGCGGTATGTTCGCCTGCACCAAGGTATTGCTGCGTTATGGAGTCAAGTTCAGTTACATATTCAACTGCGCCACTGAAAGCAGGGAATTCAGCGAAGGATATACCAACTTCATACGGACGGCTGCGGTCCTGAAAGCGCTGAAGGGACTGCGTATTGCAAAGTTAGGCGAAAGGCCGGTTCCTTTCCTTAGCGTTACGGCAAATGAAGGAGACCTGATGACGAAATTCGGCATAACGACTGTGCCGGTCAGGCTCAACGATGTCGTGGAAGACGCCGTTGCTATCGAAAGGGAAAACAGCAGCTTTTTCAGCAGTTACGTGGCGGATCTGAAAAGCAGGATGGACTGCTCGGCCACGCCGGAGGATATGCTGAGACGGTCTGCGGCGCTGAAGCTGGCAGTGAAAAAGAGGATGCTCGAGAACGGCTGTACCGTTGGAGCGATGGAATGCTGGCCCGCAAGAGACCTTTTCGGAGTCATGATATGCAGTGTACTGGGCGAAATGGCTGATGACGGCTACCCCATCTCATGCGAGACGGACGTGAACGGCGCCGTCACCATGGCGATCCTTCGGGCATGTTCACTTGACGAAGGATCAGTCTTCCTGGCAGATCTCACGATCCGCGACCCTGAAAACGACAATGCCGAACTTTTGTGGCACTGCGGTTGTTTCCCGTACTCGCTGAAAGATCCGTCCAGCGGGGCTAAGCTGGTGAACGGCGTCGAATCGTTCAGGCTCAGGAAGGGAAACCTGACAGTCTGCCGGTTCGACGACCTGAACGGCGATCATTATCTCTTCGCCGGCGAGGGGAAAGCCATCAGCGGGCCGGAAACCAACGGCACGTATGTATACCTTGAGACGGAAAACTGGAAGCGGTGGGAAGAGAAATTCATATTCGGGCCATATATCCACCTTGTCGGATGCGTGTACGGCAGCTATTTCCCAGCCCTGCGCGAAGCGGCCCGTTACCTTGACGTTAAATTCGACCGTGTCAACGATGGGGGACCTTTCAGCCTGTAAGTGCGGGTGCCGGACACGCAGGCTGGACAGTTATAATGAGTTTGGGCGCCAGGTATGGCGATCAAACAGTAATTGCGGATTCGATTGCCTGGCGCTGCACCCGGACGCTTTCCGTTACATACTCATTGAAAAAAATCCTTCCGGAGTTCTGTAAATGCAGATTACGGGAGGCTTTTTGCTGTCATCAGAAACATCGATGGTATCCTGGAAATATTTTTTTGCAAAAACATCTTGACAAATGATGGTTATTTCTGTAACATATAATGCATACTAATCATATATGTATTATAACAATATCACTCTCCAACCCAGCAAACATCGAAGCTAAGAAATAAAATGTGAGGTCGTCGGTATGTTGATTTCAGATCATGGAAAAACCGAAACGGATGCGATAGCTGAGACAGGCAGCATGAACAGCTTTATGTGCTTTCGTATGAGATGTTGTATGGACAGCCATATGAGCGGCTGTATGTGTCGCAGCATGCGCCCTCATATGAGCGGGACCTGTTGCAGCATTCGCGGTTCGGCTTTTCGACGGCTCTGATCAGGCATAGATGGTCTTGCCTGGCGTTCGGATGCCGAATTGCATGATCCGGACGCTTTTTTCATAACCCAAAACATACTAAACATATATGTAATATAATAAACTGGCAGATATCCCTGTCCTTATTCGGCAGATATCCATGCTTCGCTTAATACTCCCGGGACGGAAGTACTCTGCCAGGCAAAAGCAAGTTTTCTTCAAGAAGCAAAATCGTTGTGAACAACAGCAATGTAAAGGAGAATGGACCATGGCAAAGAAGATCAAGCAAATCGCGATTTACGGGAAAGGCGGCATCGGGAAATCGACCACCACCAGCAACCTTTCTGCCGCACTGTCTGTTGCGGGCTTCAGGGTCATGCAGTTCGGATGCGACCCGAAGGCCGACAGTACGAGCACGCTGCGGAACGGCTCATACATACCGACCGTTCTCGACACGCTCAGGGAAAAAGGCAAGGTGAATGCCTATGATGTCATTTATGAAGGTTTCAACGGCATCTACTGCGTGGAAGCGGGAGGTCCCGCACCGGGTGTAGGCTGTGCCGGTCGTGGGATCATCACGGCTGTTGAACTGTTCAGGCAGCAGAGGATCTTCGAAGAACTGGATCTTGACTATGTGATATACGACGTTCTCGGAGACGTAGTGTGCGGCGGGTTCGCCGTGCCGATACGCGAGGGCATCGCCCAGCATGTATTCACGGTTTCAAGCGGTGACTTTATGAGCATTTACGCAAGCAACAACCTGTTCAAGGGGATCAAGAAGTACTCCAACAGCGGCGGCGCGCTGCTCGGCGGGATAATCGCCAATTCCATCAATCACGGTTATTCCCGCGAGATAATAGATGATTTCGCCGCGAGGACGAAAACACAGATCATGCAGTATGTCCCTCGTTCGATTACCGTAACCCAGTCGGAACTGCAGGGGAAGACCACCATCGAAGCCGCTCCTGACAGCCAGCAGGCGCAGATCTACCGACAGCTTGCTGAGCGGATCATCAGCCATGAAGAAAGCAGGGTGCCGTCGCCCCTGGAACTTGACGAACTCCGGAACTGGGCGGCAGGATGGAGCGACAAGCTGCTGGAACTGGAAAGCGGTGTAGTTACAGGCGGCATACAGGCAGGCATATAAGCGTGCGGAAATGGGTCGATTGCTGCCGGGAGCATTGGAACGGAAGGGCAATGAAATCACCCTGGCCGATGTGTGTGATGCCTACATGTTTATATAAATGGGAGTGGAGCTTATGAAAATAGCATTTGCTTCAAACGATGGGATATATGTCAGCCAGCATTTCGGACACGCTCGAAGGTTCCTGATCGTGGAGATAGACGACGTCACCCATGCCAGGAGGTATCTTGAGACCCGCGAAAACGACAGCCCATGCAAGTACGGCGATCACGACGAAGAGAAATTCAACAGGAGCGTCGAACTGGTCGCCGACTGCAAAGCGCTGTTCTGCGTCAAGGCGGGGAGCTATGCGCAGGTAAGGCTGGGCAGGATGGGAGTGCAGGTCATCGAGAAGCACGGTTTTATCGGGGAACTGCTCGATGATTATATCAGGTACCTGAGACGTCCGCCGTTTGTCGGATATAAGCGAAGGGAGGTCATCGACGACCACCCGTGCTTCAGTGAAAAGGCGCACAACAGGAGCGGAAGGCTGCACCTGCCTGTCAGCCCGGCGTGCAACATCCGGTGCCGCTTCTGCAAAAGGGCCAGGAACACCGACGAGGTCCGTCCGGGTGTGGCAGCAGGGCTGCTAAGGCCGGAAGAAGCCGTAGACACGGTAAGACGTGCGCTGCAGCTCTGCCCGCAGATAAAAGTGGTCGGCATTGCCGGACCGGGAGATACGCTGGCGACGGACCATGCGCTGGAAACGTTCAGGCTCGTCCACGCTGCCTGGCCGGACCTGATCAAGTGCCTGTCGACCAACGGCCTGGACCTGCCGGGCAAGGCGCGGGAACTGTGGGACGCAGGCGTGAGGACGGTGACGGTCACGGTGAATGCTGTCGACCCCGGCATACTCGGAAAAATCGTGTCATGGGTAAAAGACGGCCGCGATCTTATCTCCGCCCAATTGCAGGGGATACGTGAATGCGCTGATATCGGCATGGCAGTCAAGGTAAATACGGTGCTTATCCCAGACATCAACGATACGCATGTTGCCGACATCGCAAAGGCAGTCAGCGAGGCTGGAGCAGTACGCCAGAACATCATCCCGCTGATACCGCAGAGCGAGTTTTCCGACATGCAGCCGCCGACCTGCGGAGAGATAGAGAAAGCGCGGCAGGAGGCAGGAAAGTACATAGAGCAGTTCCGCCACTGCAAGCATTGCCGGGCGGACGCCTGCGGGATACCGGGCGTGTCGGACCTGACGAAGGAGTTGTACCAGGGACGTGAACTTGAGACGTTCAGCCACGGATGAGG
>DAOSCC010000020.1:10380-13168 GCA_035361135.1 Clostridiales bacterium
GAATACTTCAATCCGCTCGGCAGTGTAAAGGACCGCATCGCCTACGCCATGATCAGGGATGCGGAAGAAAGCGGACGGCTGACAAAAGGGATGACGATTATCGAGCCGACCAGCGGCAATACAGGTATCGGCATAGCGTTCGTCGCGGCTGCGCTGGGTTATAAAGTGATCCTCACTATGCCCGAAACGATGAGCGTCGAGCGGCGGAACCTCGTCAAGGCCCTTGGGGCGGACGTCGTCCTCACTCCCGGCGCCGAAGGGATGAAAGGCGCTGTCCGCCGTGCGGAGGAACTCAACGCCCAGATACCGGGCAGCATAATACTGCAGCAATTCGAGAATCCCGCCAACCCGGCGATCCATTACAGTACGACGGCAGAAGAGATATGGCGGGATACGGACGGAAAGATCGACATATTCATTGCCGGTGTCGGTACGGGCGGGACGGTGACAGGCGTCGGCAAAAACCTGAAGGAGAAGGATCCCGGTATAAAAGTCATAGCTGTCGAACCTTTTGAATCGCCCGTCCTGTCCGGAGGCCAGCCGGGACCTCACAGGATACAGGGCATCGGAGCCGGATTCATACCGCTTGTATACGATCCGGATGTTGTCGATGAAGTGATAACCGTCCGCGGCGATGAAGCGATAGAAACCTCGCGCGAGCTTGGACGCTCAGAAGGCCTGCTCGTAGGGATCTCGAGCGGAGCTGCGGCATTCGCGGCGGCTGCCGTCGGAAAGCGTGCCGAAAACAGGGGAAAGACGATAGTCGCTGTGCTGCCTGACACAGGCGAGCGTTATCTTTCCACGATACTGTACCAGTATTAGTCCAAAAGGGGGAGTGAAAATGCCGGACTTTATCGAAAGCCCGCGTACGGCCTGCGCTCTTGCAGGTGCGTTGTCGACGATAAGCTGTCTGCCCGGGGTCATACCGATCATCCATACCACTCTCGGGTGCGGCGGCAACCTGGCCAATGCTGTGGCGTTCGGTTCGGGATACCTTGGCGGAGGTTATTGCAGCGGCGCCCAGGCTCCAAGCTCCGGAGTGACAGAGACGGAAATCGTCTTTGGCGGCGCTGAAAGGCTGCACGAGCAGATACGCAATACTCTTGAACTCATCGACGGGAAACTGTATATAGTTGCGACAGGCTGCATGACCGAGATGATCGGCGATGACACGGACGGCGTGGCAAACGGATTCCTTGACGAAGGAGAGCCCGTGATCGCGGTGAGCACCCCGAGTTTCAAGGGCGACAGTTACCACGGATATGAAATCGTGCTTGACGCGATATTCAACAGGTACCTGCCAAGAGCCGAACATAAAAACCCAAAGCTTGTCAACATTTTCGGGCTCATACCGGGATACGACCCGTTCTTCCGGGGCGACCTGGAAGAGATGGAACGACTTCTCACATCGCTGGGGCTCGAAGTGAATACTTTTTTCACGCCGTCGCAGACATTCGAAAATATAACGTCAGCACCGACGGCTGCGCTGAACATCGTTTTCTCGAGGGTTTGGGGCAAAACGCTTGCCGGGAGATTCGAACAACGGCACGGGACCCCGTACATCATCTGCGATCTGCCCATCGGACCTGAGGCGACGGACGGATTCCTGCGCCGGATAGCGGAATGGTTCGGGCTGGACGCCGGGCATGTCATCGAGAGGGAAAACAGGATATTCTACGGTTATTTCGAGCGAGCGGCTGACGCGTTCTGCGACCAGGATCTCAAGTTCTACGCGATAACCGTCACGAACTCGAATTATGCGATCCCGCTGGCCAGGTTCCTATCAAGAGAGTTGGGATGGGTCGTGGCCGACAGCTTCGTGACGGATAAGCTGACAGACGAGCAGAAGGCTGCTCTTTCAGGCGATTATCCGCTGCAGTTCCGCACCGGCGTCCAGGAGATCGCAAGGGCCATCAGCAAAAACCATCCGAACAGCAGGGGCCGGCGATACTTTGACGATATAACGCCGCTCTATATCATAGGCAGTTCGCTTGAAAAGCGGACGGCGAACGCGCGGGGCGCGATGCACCTGTCAGTGAGCTTCCCGGTCTATGACAGGCTTATTACGGACAGGGGCTATGCGGGATACCGCGGCGGGCTGCACTTGTTTGAAGATCTTACGGGAAGGATCATGTCTTTAAAGGGGTGAGATTATGGGGTTTTATGAGCAATCTGTACCTCCCGTGCGCGACACCCGGCTGAAAATAGGAGACAGCTATCACGGCAATGCCTGCGGCCTGGTCAATTGCGGACGCGACGGGTGCCTGCTTCAGAAAAACAGGGGATTTTGGCAGGCAAACGCCTGCCAGATGGCACTGACGCTTATGATGGCGGCAACTGTAGAGAATGCGGCGATCGTAATGCATGCTCCCGGCGGCTGCGGCGCGCTGCTGCATTCGCTGTCGGTACAGTCGGCCAAAGGGAAAGCGCGCCGCGGCAAGGAGCCGAAGGCCGTACCGTGGCTGTCCACAAACCTTACGGAAGCCGATGTGATCGGAGGCGGGGAGAAAAAACTGCTGGAAACCATCAAATATGCGGACAGGGAGTTCCGCCCCGAAATCATATTCGTTGTGGTGACATGTGCTCCGAGCATAATCGGCGACGATGCGGAAGAGGTGGTACGGCAGGCACGTCCACAGGTCAGTGCCGACGTTGTGAGCCTCCACTGCCCGGGTTTCAGGAGCCGTGTGGTGGCAAGCGCGTATGATGCGTTCTATCACGGGATCCTGCGCGGGCTTGAACTGTCCCCGAAACCGTGGGTCGACTTCCGGCCGCTGCCGCAGGGATC
>DAOSCC010000020.1:13268-17331 GCA_035361135.1 Clostridiales bacterium
GGCTTGAACTGTCCCCGAAACCGTGGGTCGACTTCCGGCCGCTGCCGCAGGGATCGCCGGAAGCAAAACTGGCCGAGAAAAATTACCAGTTCGAGAGATCGCGCACAGTGAACGTGTGGAATGCTACCAGTATCGGGCCGGCCGATGAAGGAGAGGTCAGGCGCCTGCTGACGGCTTTGGGGCTTAAGGTAAGGTTTTTCGCGGAGTATTCAAGCCGTGACGAACTGCGAATGGTTTCCGAAGCGGCCCTGAATGTCAGCATGTGCAACGTTCACGACGACTATATGCTCAAGTTCCTCGAAGAGAAGTTCGGAACGCCTTACGTGATCGCCGGCATGCCGATAGGGTTCAGGCACACGAGACAATGGCTCGTATCGGTCGCCAGGCATTTCGGGCTTGAAAAACAGGCCAACGCCCTGGCGGACTACGAGGAAAACCTCGCCAGGGAAGCGATCGGGCCGTTCGTGGAGCAGGTCAGGGGCAAAAAAGTTCTGATCTGCGGCGGCGTGGTACGGGTCGGCGCTGAAGCGACGATGCTGGCGGAACTTGGACTGGATGTCCTCGGTATCCGCGCGTATCACTATGACGACGGAGCTGAGCCTGTTTACGAGGATGTCGTCAGGAACCTGCCGGATACGCCGGTGGCTGTCAGCAACCAGCTGTTTGAACTGACACACCAGATCAAAACGCTGAAGCCCGACATTGTCATATCACACAACGGGACGCAGGGCTACATAGCGAAACTTGGCGTTCCGTCCGTCCAGCTGTGGAACGTTGACAGCGCGTTCTTCGGCTATACCGGGATATACCAGATACTGCGCCGGATAGTGTTCGAACTGAAAAACACATCTTACCGCGACAGGCTTTCGAAGCACGTAAAACTGCCGTACAAACCGGCTTATTTCGAAGGCGACACTTTCAAATATATAAAGGACTGAAAGGGGATCGGTTTATGAAACTTAATGATTCTGTATTTCGACTTAGACCTGTTTTACAAGGTAAATTTGCTTCCAGGCTTATATCAGCCATGCTTATCCTCACACTTGTGTTTTCAATAACGGGCTGCTCAGGGAAAAATGATGCCGGCAGTGCAAAAGATGCTTCGCCTGCGGCAGGACAGACCGGAACCGGTGGAGAATCACAGACAGACTGCTGTGATGATGCTGACGCCACGGCTTCGGCTGACGGGCAGACCGGCAAGGGATCAGGGGCCGGAGAACAGACCATTGACAAAGAAGCGGCGTTCCTGGACGAACCGGCTTCGAAGCGTACGATCCACATAGGCTATGACGGCGGGCTTTGCCAGGCGGCAATACCTATAGCGCACCACAAGGGATTTTTTGAAGCTGAAGGCCTGAAAACAGAGCTTACCAGGACAGGCGGCACACATGACAACGTGCGCGACGCGCTTGCGGCCGGAAAAATCGATACAACTGCGGGAATGATCGCAGGCTGGCTTAAGCCCATCACCAACGGCATCGACCTCAAGTTTACGGTCGGACTCCACACAGGGTGCGCTTCGGCATTCGTCCTGGCAGATTCGCCGATCCGGAGCTTTGCCGATGCGAAGGGAAAAACCGTTGCCATCAACGGCGGGATCGGCGGCGTATATCACAACATAGGTTACCGTTTTATCGCCCATGACGGATTTGCTCCCGAAGACTTTATCTGGAGAGATTTCCCGGCCGACCAGACGCTGCTGATCCTCCAGAAGGGAGAAGCCGATGTTGCGGTGTTCTCCGACCAGCTGGCCGAAAAATGGGTGCAGGACGGTACTCTGCGCAGGATCCGTTCGCTGCACGAAGACGAAGATTTCAGGAATGAGTCCTGCTGCGTGCTTGGCATATCCGGATCATTCATAGCTGAGAACCCGGTCGCGAGCGAGAAAATCAGCCGCGCCATTTATAAAGCCTCCCTGTGGATCGGCGAAAGCGATGCGAACAAAGAAGAAGCCGTACAGATTCTGCTGGACAACGATTATATAAGCGGGACGAAAGAGTATGCACTGCAGTTGATGAAACTCTTCCGGTGGGGGCTGCCCAACGAACTGACCGAGGCAACGCTTGACCTTTCCATAAAAGATTACCAGAGGCTCGGCGTGATAAGCGACAGCATCGACCCTGCCGAACTCAAGGCACAGATATGGGTCCCGCTGGATATCGAATGATCGTGCAGGCACTGACTATATAAACTGCAAAAATGAAATCGAAGCGAGGTGTCCCTCATGAAACTTACCGCCTGGGAACTGCACAGGCTCGAGAGTTCGCCGAAGTCAAAACTTCGGCGGACCTTCGAAAGAATACTTACGATCCTGCCGCTGTTGCTGGTCATGGCCCACATGGCAGAGTACAAGCTCATGCCTGACTTTCCGAAGTACGTTGCGAACAGGATCGCATATCCTGTCAGCGACACATATACGGTTTTTCTTGGAATACTGGCCTTTGCCCTGCTGATATATCTGATATTGTCATTCTTTTCAGACAGGAAATATGAGAGGCTGGTGCACTCATCGCCGCTATATTGTGTGATTGCAATAATCCTTTCAATATATGATATTGCAACGCTTAAAACCGGTATTCTGCAGCTGCCGTATTTTCCGTGGGCAGACCGGATACTGCTTGCCATTATCGAAGACAGGAAGATGCTGCTCGACTGCGTCACTAATTCGCTTATCCTTCTGTTTGCAGGCTACCTGGCAGGCGCCGCCGCCGGTCTGTTCTGCGGCGTCGGTGCAGGCTGGAGCAAAAAGATCAGGTACTGGATCATGCCGCTTCTGAAACTGCTTGGACCTATCCCTTCCACTACGTGGATCTCCATCATACTGGTTGTTGCCAGTTCCCTGTTCGCGGGCAGCGTTTTCATGATCGCGCTTGGCGTATGGTACCCGGTGACGATGGCAGCACTCAACGGCGTTGCCAATGTGAACAGGAGCAACTTCGAGGTGGCGAAGACATTTGGCGCAAACAGGTTCGAACTGGTCTTCAAAGTGGCGATCCCTGCCGCCATGCCGAGTATTTTCAACGGCCTGACACAGGGAATGGGCATTGCGTGCACGGCGTTGATGGTCGCCGAGATGCTCGGGGTCGAATCCGGGCTGGGATGGTATATCAACTGGCAGCGCGGATGGGCCGAGTTCGCGAAGATGTATGCCGCGGTTATAATCATCTGCCTGACGTTTACGGCCGTAAATTTTGTGCTGACGCTGATCAAAAAGCGTGTGCTCCGCTGGAAGGAGGAGTATGTATGAGCGGACAGGTGGAAATCAGGAACCTTTCAAAGGTATTTGCGCGACCCGGATCGGATGATACGCTCCAGGCGCTGGACAATATCAGCCTAGACATACGCCCGGGAGAATTCGTAGCGCTTCTTGGCGCCAGCGGATGCGGGAAAAGCACGCTGCTGCGCATCATTGCCGGCCTTGAGATCCCGACGAAGGGGGAGGTGCTTTTCAACGGCGGCAGGATATGCGGCACGAGCCCCAAGCGCGGGCTCGTATTCCAGGAGCATTCGCTGTTCGCCTGGCTTACGGTACGGCAGAACATAGAGTTTGCGCTGAAAACTTCAAGGCAGTACCAGGACAGGAAATGCGAGATCGACAGATGGCTGGAACTTGCCGGACTGGCGGAATTTGCGGGGAACTATCCGCACCAGCTGTCAGGCGGGATGCGGCAGCGGGCCGCGCTTGTACGGGCGCTGGCAGTCTCGCCGGATGTGCTCCTGCTCGACGAACCGCTTGGCGCGCTCGACAGTTTCACCCGGATGAGCCTGCAGGACGAACTGGTCCGACTCTGGCAGGAACGCGGCAATACCATGGTCATGGTGACCCATGATATAGACGAAGCGATATATCTTAGCCAGCGCATTGTGATAATGTCACCGCGGCCGGGACGTATCAGCAGGATCATAGAAGTCCGGCGGAGCTATCCGCGCGACCGGGCTTCGGGCGATTTTACAGTGCTGCGCAATGAAATACTCAGGTTCATGAACTTTGCACATGAACAGCAGTATGATTATGTTATATAAAAATATACCGGTTCACGCCGGGTTGCTGTGAAGGCGAAAA
>DAOSCC010000021.1:0-16998 GCA_035361135.1 Clostridiales bacterium
ATCAAAAGGCAGCACGGCTCAAACAGTTACTGGTGGACGGACTTGCGTCGTCTGATATCGAACACCGCGTCAACTCGCCTGACGATGCTTTACCCTATATAATAAACATTTCGTTTAGGAATGTCAGGGCGGAGGTCCTGCTCCATCACCTGGAGCAAAGGGGCATTTTCGTTTCGACCGGGTCGGCCTGTTCCTCACATAAAAAGAACAGGAGCCATGTCCTGACAGCTATGAACGTCGATCCTGCCATGATAGACGGCGCTTTGAGATTCAGTCTATCGCATCTGAATACCGAGGAAGATATCAGGTTGACATTAGATGCATTGAAGGATATCATTCCGGTAATAGATATCAGCAAAAAAAAGAGATCCGGGAGGAAGTAATGAAGAAAGTCATACTTGTCAGATATGGCGAGATAATGCTCAAGGGTCTGAACAGACCAGTATTTGAAGACAAACTCATACGAAACATCAGAAGGGTTTTGTACGGACTTGGGAAAACAACTGTAAGCTGTTCGCAGGCGAGGATATTTATCGAACCGGAACAGGATGATTTTGATTTCGAGAACGCCGTATCAAGGCTTGTAAAAGTATTCGGGATCGTTTCTGTCAGTATCGTATGGAAGGTTGCATCTGACTTCGAAGAAATAAAGAAGTATTCTGCCGAGATGGCCAGGGACTATGTCGCAAGGCTGGGCAGGAATACCGCAGCAAAGAATCCGGCAGCGGAATCCGGAACTTCCGGCGGCGCCGTCGGATTCAAGGTAGAATCCAAAAGGGGCAACAAGAGGTTTCCAATGGAATCCCCCGAAATATCCAGGCAGCTTGGCGGATACCTGCTGAAAAACGTACCCGGGCTGAAAGTCGATGTAAACAACCCCGACTTCATTTTCTTTGTCGAAGTCAGGGAGTACACATATATTTATTGTGAAATAATCCCCGCATTCGGAGGACTGCCGGTAGGCACAAGCGGTAAGGGCGTGCTGCTGCTTTCAGGAGGTATCGACAGTCCGGTGGCCGGATGGATGATGGCAAAAAGGGGCATGGAGATAGAAGCGGTACATTTCCACAGTTATCCCTATACCAGCGAACGTGCAAAGGACAAGGTCATTACGCTGGCAAAGATCCTTTCGCAGTATTGCCAGCGTATCAGGCTCCATATAGTTCCGTTCACTGATATACAGCTTGAAATAAATGACAGGTGCCCTCAGGAATACCTTACGATAATCATGCGCAGAGCGATGATGAAGATAGCGGAAAGGATCGCCGCTGAGAACGGCGCTATAGCTCTCATCACCGGTGAAAGCCTCGGGCAGGTCGCCAGCCAGACGGCGCAAGCCCTTGCAGTTACGAACAACGCTGTAAGCATGCCGGTATTCAGGCCCCTGATCGGGATGGACAAGAATGAAGTGGTGGAAATAGCAAGAAAGATCGATACGTACGAGACATCGATCCTTCCATATGAAGACTGCTGCACGGTTTTCGTGGCGAAACACCCCAAAACGAAACCGAAGCTGGAAGAGGCGAAGGATTATGAAAACAGGCTCGATCTTGACGAAATGATAGAGAAAGCTGTCAGGTATACGGAAACTATGGTCATTGGTGACTAATTCCACGCATGTGCGGCAGACCGTTATGACAACAATATACTTGTGCAGAGTGTTACAGGAAAGGTTGTTGCCAATGACGGTCGCTCGCAGGAAAAGCCTGAAATGGCCGATATACGCCGCGATTTTAATAATTGTCGCCGTTTCTGCTGCCTTTTTGGTTCTTGCAAATAAATATACAGGAGATACGATCCGAAAAGGCATCATCATTGAGGGTACAGACGTTTCATGGCTTACTGCAGAGGATGCCAGGACCCTGGTGGAAAACGGGCTTAAAAAAAATTACGCCGACGAAAAAGTGACCCTGGCATATGGCGGGCGAAATTGGGATATCAGGCTGAGCGACATCGATTACAGATTCGAGGTCGACAAAACAGTCGAACAGGCATTCAGCATCGGACGGGAAGGCAACATATTCAAAAGGACATTTGATGCGATCTCGCTTTCAAGAAACGGGCTGGCGCTGGATGTAGGAGTGAGCTTCAGCAGGGAGAAGCTCAGGAGCAAACTGGAAGAGATCAAGAAACAGTGTGATACTGCTGCCAAAAACGCATCAGTCACCTACAACGGAGGGAAATTCGAATATACTCCAGGTGTCCCGTCCAGGGTGCTTGATGTTGACACCAATCTCAAATTGGTGGAAAATTATTTAACAAAGAGGGATTTCAGGAATATTGAGCTTGTTGTGGAAGAAAAAGAGCCTGAAATAACATACGAAGAAGTAAAGAATGTCAACAGTGTGTTGTCGAGTTTCAGCACCACGTTCAACAGCGGCGATGTCAACAGGACCGACAACATAAAACTGGCTTGCAGCAGGATAAACAACATACTGCTGATGCCGGGGGATGAGTTTTCGATGAACAGGGAACTGGGGCCGAGGACTTACGCAAATGGTTACAAACAGGCTCCCATCATTTTTAAGAACGAACTGGTCCCCGGCACCGGGGGAGGTGTATGCCAGGTTTCGTCAACGCTCTATAATGCGGTTTTGCTGACAGGACTTAAAGTAACGGAACGGGAACACCATTCGATGCCGCTGACATATATCAGCCCGGGAAGAGATGCAACGATCACGGAAAGCTCAATAGACTTCAGGTTCATGAATAATCTGAAGTATCCGGTGCTTATAAATGCGAATGTGAAAGGCAATAAACTGAATATAAGCATACTTGGAAGGAAAAGGGACGACGGGATAGAGTTCAGGCTGAAAACGAAAACGGTTGCCGTTTACAAGCCAAAGCCTGAGCAAATAGTACTTGACCAGACACTTGAACCTGGCCGGAAAGTCGTTGAACGCAAGGCAAAGAACGGCATCAGGGTGATATTATACAGGGAAGCCTATAAGAACGGCGTGCTTCAATGGCGTGAAAAACTGAATGAAGATTATTACAGGCCTGTTCAGGGCATCACAAGAGTAAGCAGCGATATCTGGCACCAGTATTATGCGCAGGGAATGCCGGCCGACTGACCACCGCAGGCATTACACAGGATGACACAGAGATCTGTGCGACGGATCGGCCCGGGGTTTTCCTGCCATAACAGACGGAGCCGGTTGATATAAAAGAGAGAATGAAATGAGGGGTCATGATGATCGAAGGACTGTACAGCAAGGAGGTCGTATGTCCTGTCTGTTCGCAGAAATTCCATGCGACAAAGGTAAAAGCGAGGGCATGCAAGGTCAAAAGCAGGGATTCCGATTTTTGTGTACATTATGAAGGCATCAATCCCATTTTATATGATGCCTGGGTCTGCGAAAACTGCGGTTACGCGAACCAGTCGGAAAAATTTGAAGAAATAACGCAGAGTGAAGCCGATATCCTCAGGAAAAATCTTATGCCGAAATGGAAGAAGCACAGCCTGAGCGGAGAACGGGATGTGGATACGGCGATAGAAGCATTCAAACTTGTACTCATAAGCCACGATTTCAGAGGAGCAAAGGCCAGCGAATTCGCAAAGGTATGTCTCAGGATCGCCTGGCTGTACAGATACAAGGGCGACAGTGAAGAAGAAGCCAAATTCATCAGCCATGCCCTGGATTACTATAAACAGGCGTATGAGAATGAACATTTCCCGGTCGACAAGCTCGATGAAAGCACCTGCGAATATATGATCGGCGAACTGAGTTTCAGGGCCGGCAATTACAGTGAAGCTGTAAAATGGTTCAGCCGGCTCATAGGTTCGGAGGAAGCAAGAAAAAAGCCTGCGCTCATTGAAGCCGCAAGGGAGCAGTATCAACTGGTCAAGGAAAAGCTGAAATGACGGAGGTAGTATGGAAACAGGAAAATTGCCATGCAGTGTGCTTGAAAAGCTGATATTCAGCAAAATCAAAAAAGTGCATGATGAAATACTGATCAGTCCGGGTATTGGCCTGGACTGCTCTGCGATAGATTTCGGCGAATATGCATGCGTCCTTTCATGCGATCCCATCACCGGGACCGCAAAAGAGATCGGGCGGCTTGCAGTACACATCAACTGCAATGATATAGCTTCCGCCGGCGTGCTGCCCCTCGGGCTGCTTGCCGTCATTCTTTGCCCTGAAGATTCAACGGAGGAAGAACTGGATGCCATAATGGAGCAGTTCACTGAAGCAGCAAGGTCCGTAAATGTAGACATACTTGGCGGGCATACGGAAATCACCGGCGCCGTCAACAGATTCGTCATATCATGCACGGCAGTGGGCAAATGCCTGAAAGATAAAATCATCAGCGCCAGCGGCGCTAAAAACGGTGACAGTCTCGTCATCACAAAGCATGCCGGCCTGGAGGGCGCTTCGATCATAGCCCATGAGAAGGAAGAAGAACTGGTACCGGTACTTGGCAGACAGACGGTCGAGGAAGCCAAGTCCTTCATGAACAGCATAAGTGTTGTGAAAGACGGGATAACGGCTGCGAAGTTCGGCGTGAATGCCATGCATGATGTGACCGAAGGCGGAGTGCTCGGAGCTGTCTGGGAACTCTGCGAAGCATCCGGTACCGGCGCCGAGGTATTCCTGGATAAAATACCGATCCATATGGCAACCCGAAAAATATGCGAATATTATAAAATAGATCCATACAGGCTTATATCCAGCGGCTGCATGCTTATATCAGCAGCAGACGGGGAAGGGCTCGTCAGCAGGCTGAAGCAGGAGGGTATCGACGCTGCAGTTATCGGAAAGCTCGACGATTCCGGCAGGAGGCTGATGTTAAGGGATGGCAGGGCTGAAGAGATAGTCCCGCCTGCAAGTGATGAGTTATATAAAATTTTGTAACGAGGCTTTAGTATGCCTGAAGCCTCGTTGAAACACCGCTAGAGTGAGGAATTTTTCTGCAACCGAAAATTCCTGTGAATATTGTGTTATAACTTGACAGGATTTTGTCAAATGCTATAATATTTTTATTAAATTTTATAAAAACGCGGATGATTTCCATGGAAGGACAGGTTGTCCGACTGTGGAGGGACGCACCTCTGGAGAGACCGTCAAGGCGCCGAAGGGGCAAGTCCCGTGGACACGGGATACAACTCTCAGGCAAAAGGACAGAGGATGCTCATATCATAGTTCTATGATATTTGGGTATCACAGGTCAAATCCGAGGGTTTGACCTGTATTTTTTAATAAAAAAACGTAAAATGGAGGTATATCATGTATCAGATTGATGAAATACGAAAGATCGACCCTGAAGTTGCGCAAAGTATTGAGAATGAAGTCGAAAGGCAGAGGAGCAAAATAGAGCTCATCGCTTCGGAAAATTTCGTGGACGGAGCTGTATTGCAGGCTCTTGGGACTCCCCTTACCAATAAATACGCCGAAGGATACCCGGGAAAAAGGTATTACGGAGGCTGCGAGCATGTCGACGTTATCGAACAGCTGGCAATCGACAGGGCCAAGGCCATTTTCGGCGCAGAGCATGCCAATGTGCAGCCGCATTCCGGCGCACAGGCAAATTCGGCAGTGTACTTTGCAGTGCTGGAGCCCGGTGATCTTATACTCGGCATGGATCTTGCCCACGGCGGACACCTGTCCCACGGCATGAAGAAGAACATATCGGGAAAGTACTACAGGTCTGAGTTTTACGGCGTAAGAAAAGATACGGGCACCATCGACTATGACATGCTCCATAAGAAGGCCATGGAACTCAAGCCGAAGATCATAGTCGCAGGAGCGAGTGCTTACCCGCGCATAATCGATTTTAAGGCATTCAGCGAGATAGCAAAGGACTGCGGTGCTTACCTTATGGTAGACATGGCGCATATCGCAGGACTCGTCGCAGCAGGTCTCCATCCGAATCCGGTTCCGTACGCGGATTTCGTAACTACAACGACCCACAAGACATTGAGAGGCCCGCGCGGAGGAATGATACTCTGTAAGGCTGAATATGCGAAAATGATCGATTCAGCCGTATTCCCAGGCATGCAGGGCGGTCCGCTGATGCATGTGATAGCTGCAAAGGCAGTTAGTTTCAAGGAGGCTATGACAGAAGAATTCAGAAAATACCAGCAACAGATCGTCAAGAATGCAATAGCGCTGGCCGACGCACTGATGGATGAAGGATTCCAGCTTGTTTCCGGAGGTACGGACAATCATCTGATGCTTGTCGATCTGAGCAACTTCTCCGTTACAGGCAAGGCTGCCCAGCTTATGCTCGATGAGGTCGGCATCACGGTCAACAAGAATGCGATACCTTATGATACTCAAAAACCGACTGTAACAAGCGGTATAAGGATAGGCACTCCTGCCGTCACCACTAGGGGCATGAAGGAAGATGACATGAGAGAAATAGCAAGGCTTATTAAGATGGTCATCACAGATTTCGACAACTCGGCAGACCTGGTAAGGCAGAAAGTAGCCGCTTTGTGTAAAAAGTACCCGCTTTATGAATGATGGACGGTAAAATATTTGTGGTCAGTCAAGTTGTGCGGATGGATTGGTTAATATTGAAAATCCGGTCAGCAAGTTGCTATTGACCAATGTACATGTTAATGTTGAATTAAGTTCACCGAAGGGCTAAGATAGTAGGAGAACGACCTTTATCTTGGTCCTTTTCTTAAATTGCGCACGGCTTGAATGATAGTTGCCAGTATTATAGCCTTGTTCTGCGGGAGGGTGACATGGATCGGAAAAAAGAACCGCTGGCATACAGGATGTGTCCCAGGACCATCGATGAATTCGTCGGGCAGGAGCACATCATCGGCAAAGGAAAACTGCTTTACCGGATGATAAAGGCAGACAGGATATCATCGATAATACTCTATGGTCCTCCAGGCACAGGCAAGACTTCCCTTGCAAGGGTCATAGCAGCCACGACCAGGGCCAACTTTGAAAAGCTCAATGCCGTTACCGCAGGAGTGGCGGATATAAAAAGGATCATATCCGACACCCAGAATCCCATGTTCAATCAGACCGGCAGGACGGTGCTTTTCATAGATGAGATACACAGGTTCAATAAAGCCCAGCAGGATGCGCTGCTGCCATACGTGGAAAACGGCACCATCGTACTTATAGGCGCAACGACCGAAAATCCTTATTTCGAAGTGAATAAGGCGCTTATCTCACGTTCGACCGTCTTTATGCTAAAACCTCTCGAAAGCAGGGATGTGGAGAGGATCATAAGGATGGCCCTGACCGACAGCGAAAGAGGGCTCGGCAACTATCCGCTAAAGGTTGATGAAGAAGCGATCAGGTACCTTGCAGATATCTCGAACGGCGATGCCAGACGGGCGCTCAATGCGCTTGAACTGGCTGCCGTCACCACCGATCTGGATGCGGAAGGACAGATACATGTAACCCTTGAAGTAATTGAGGAATGTGTCCAGAAAAAATCGATAGCTTTTGATAAGTCCGGTGAAGCGCATTATGACAACATCAGTGCGTTTATAAAATCGATGAGGGGCAGCGATCCGGACGCGGCGTTGTTTTACCTTGCAAGAGCCCTGTATGCGGGAGAAGATCCGGAGTTCCTCATAAGGAGGATCATTATATGCGCATCGGAAGATGTCGGCATGGCGAACCCGACGGCGCTGCAAGTTGCAGTTGCTGCCGCACAGGGCATACACATGATCGGAATGCCGGAGGCCAGGCTTTTGCTGGCCCATGCAGCGGTAATGGTGGCAGTCAGCCCAAAATCGAACTCATGCTATAAAGCGCTGGAAAAAGCAATGCATGATGTGGAAACGAAGAAAACAGGAGAAGTGCCTATGCACCTCAGGAATGCGCCTGTGAAGGGCATGGAGAAGTTAGGTTACAGTATCGGTTATAAATATGCCCATGATTATCCTGGCAATTATGTAAAACAGCAGTATTTCCCGGAAGGCATGGAAGGAACGGTCTATTACGAACCTACTTCCAATGGATATGAAGCCAGGATAAAGGAATGGCTCGAAAGGGTCAGGAACAATTAAAAGGCAGCACAGTAAGTTTGAATACCAGGTTTATTTCACTGGAATATAACGCTGCCTTGAATAATAAATACTGTTGCGGAACTTGGACTTAAGCATGGAGAAACGTAGGGAAATATGGTCAGAAGGATATTGGCCTGGGTGGTCCTGGCGGGATTCATACTGCTTTTGCTGAATGTTATGTTCTTCAGATTCTATTGGCAGCTCAGCGTGGCAATATACATCATAGTCATGCTGGGGTTCATCCTGTACAGCAGTAAGGCAAGGCGGATGGAAGATCTGAAAAAGGTCATAAAAATGGAAGAAAATAACGCCGGAAGCAATAACGAAGAGGATGGGGAGTGATACCTAAGAAGACCGGCTGCCGGGAAGGCATTCCAATGCATTAAAACTTGCAGTTGACAGGGAGGCAAACATATGCATTTCAAATATGGATATGGCAAAGGATACAGAGAATTTTACATACCTGACAAAAACATAATGGCGGAACTGCGCCAAAACAATGTAGATGTCGGACTTACCGGTCTTGACGAAGTTATGCGTGCACTGAGGGAGCCTATCGCGTCGAAGAGGCTATCAGAAATCGTAAAAAGCGGCGAAAGGGCAGTTATAATCACCAGCGACATCACAAGGCCGATGCCGAGCAAAACAGTACTTCCGCCTGTCATTGATGAACTCCTGCAGGCCGGCGCAAGACATGAGGACATAACTGTTGTATTTGCCCTGGGCAGCCACAGGAAACATACCGAGGAAGAGATGAGGTACCTTGTCGGCGATGATATTTATGAAAAGGTGAGATGCGTCGACAGCGATGTGAACAGGTGCAGGATGCTCGGCACGACTTCAAGGGGAACGCCTGTGGAGATATTTGAAGAAGTCGCTGATGCGGACCGCGTCATATGCCTTGGGAATATCGAATACCACTATTTCGCCGGATACAGCGGCGGCGCCAAGGCGATAATGCCAGGCGTTTCAACGCGTGCTGCCATCCAGGCGAACCACAGCGCAATGGTGCGGGATGAGGCAAGGGCAGGCGCGCTGGACGACAATCCGGTCAGACTTGATATCGATGAAGTGGTTAAGTTCGTACCCATCGACTTTATCGTGAATGTCGTGCTGGATGAGGAAAAAAACATCATAAAAGCCGTAGCAGGCCATTACCTGCATGCCCACAGGGAGGGCTGCCGTTTCCTTGACAGGCTGTATAAGGTTGCCATACCTGAAAAAGCGGATATAGTAATCACAACGCCCGGAGGATTCCCGAAGGATATAAACCTTTACCAGGCCCAAAAAGCGCTGGACAACGCGAAACACGCCGTCCGCGACGGCGGGATCATAATCCTTCTGGCATCGTGCAGCGAAGGGTACGGCGAGAGAGTTTTCGAAAGATGGATCAACGCATCGGATTCACCGGACAGCCTCATAGAAAGTATCAGGAGCAATTTCGAGCTTGGCGGTCACAAGGCCGCAGCCATAGCCCTTGTCGAAAAGAAAGCCCGGGTTTTCATCGTTTCAGATTTGGACCCATGCATGTGCAGGCGTATTTACATGGAACCGTTCGGCAGCATGCAGGAAGCCCTTGACTGCGCATTTTCCGTTATGGGGCAAGATGCCCGCGTGCTTCTCATGCCGCACGGCGGATCCACGCTGCCGGTGGTTGAACAGGCAGGTGCCTGATACTTCATTCCAGGACAAGGGGACGGTTCTCCTGTCTGACGTACGACACACTTCGGACAGGAAAACCGTTTTTATTAAGTGCTTTTGCTTTTGCTTTTCCGATTTTCTTCTGTCCCATGCCAGGCTATTCTTGATTACATGCCGGATGTTATTTTTCTATTGACAAATTAAAAACTAAATGTTAATCTTTACTTGAATAACCGAGTAATTTACTAGGAATTATCGAAGGATGCACGGCAGGCATCATCGGAGGTAAAACGATGAAGCTTTCAACAAAAGGCCGTTATGGCTTAAAAGCGATGCTGGACCTGGCAGTCCACAGCGCCGACGGACAGGTATCCCTGAACAGCATAGCGGAGCGCCAGGGATTATCGGAGAATTATCTTGAGCAACTGTTCGCCTCATTGAAGAAGGCAAGGCTTGTAAAAAGCGTGAGAGGACCGCAGGGCGGCTACATGCTTGCAGACAGCCCGGAAAACATCAGCGTGGGCGACATACTGAGAGCCCTGGAGGGATCCCTTGCTCCTGCAGACTGTGTATCGGAAGACCTTGGCGCAACCCGGTGCGGCAACTCTGACAAATGTGTCACGAGGAATGTTTGGGAAAGGATCCGGGACGGTATAAATAATGTTATCGACAACATAACACTCAAAGAATTGATCGATGACTATAACAGGAATAATAACAATTAGATTATTGACAATACTTGAAATATATCAGGTTTTCAAAAACTGGCGATATACATTTTTCATGAAAAGGAGACAGAAGTATGAGCACAAGGACTATATATCTCGACCACGCAGCAACGACACCTGTAAAGAAGGAAGTACTGGAGGCGATGCTTCCCTGGTTCACTGAGAATTACGGCAATCCGTCCACGGTATATTCAGCAGGCAGGACGAGCAAAAAGGCCATTGAAGAAGCCAGGGAAACGGTAGCGCGTATCATCGGGGCGGAACCCCGTGAGATATTCTTCACAGGTTCGGGCACAGAGGCGGACAACTGGGCTATTAAAGGCGCTGCCTATGCGAACATGAAGAAGGGCAAGCATATAATAACCACTTCCATCGAGCATCACGCGGTGCTCCATACATGCCAGTATCTCGAAAGTGAAGGCTTCGAGGTGACATACCTTCCGGTGGATGAGTACGGACTTGTCACTCCTGAACAGGTGGAAGCAGCCGTCAGGCCGGATACGATCCTTATTTCAATTATGTTTGCCAATAACGAGATCGGGACCATACAACCGATCGCAGAGATAGGGAAAATCGCAAGGGCGAAGGGGATATGCTTCCATACCGATGCCGTTCAGGCAATGGGGAATATACGGATAAATGTTTCGGACCTGAATGTGGACATGCTTTCCATGTCAGCCCACAAGTTCTATGGCCCTAAGGGAGTCGGTGCTCTTTACATAAGGAAGGGCGTCAAGCTGACTTCCTTCATGCACGGCGGCGCCCAGGAAAGGGGCAGACGCGCAAGCACCGAGAACGTTCCGGGCATCGTGGGCCTGGCAAAGGCACTGGAACTGGCAGACAGGAACATGGATGAATACAACAGGAAGCTTATTGCCCTGCGTGACAGGACCATCGAGGAAATCGAAAAAAAGATACCTTTTGCGAGACTGAACGGCCACAGGGAAAAAAGGCTTCCGGGCAATGTCAATTTCTCATTTGAATTCATCGAAGGCGAGTCCCTTCTGTTGATGCTGGATCTGAAAGGCATAGCGGCTTCCAGTGGTTCAGCCTGCACGTCAGGTTCACTGGATCCGTCGCATGTGCTCCTCGCCATCGGGCTTCCTCATGAGAAGGCGCATGGATCGCTGAGGCTCACTTTCGGAGAGGAAAATACGGATGAGGATGTGGACTATCTTATGGAGGTACTCCCCGGGATAGTCCAGAGACTGAGGGAAATGTCGCCACTTTATGAAGAGATACGCAATAAAAATTCTGACGGGCAGGAATGCAATAAAAACTGATATCGTTATAATACACAGTTTTTAAGCTTGATTGCTGGGTGTTATACAGACAGAAAGAGGGATTGATTTATGATGTATAGCGAAAAAGTAATGGACCATTTCATGAACCCGAGAAATGTCGGAGAAATAGCCGATGCGGACGGAGTAGGACAGGTCGGCAACCCGAAGTGCGGAGATATAATGAAAATGTATCTGAAAATAGAGAACGATGTCATTACCGACGTCAAGTTTAAAACCTTCGGTTGCGGAGCCGCTGTCGCTACGAGCAGCATGGCAACGGAACTCGTGAAGGGCAAGACCATCGATGAGGCGCTGAAGATAACCAATAAGGCAGTGGCGGAAGCACTTGACGGTCTGCCGCCGGTGAAGATGCATTGTTCTGTGCTCGCAGAGGAAGCGATCAAAGCCGCGATCGACGATTATAAAAGGAGAAAAGGCCTGATAGATGACAGCGGCGCATGTGACGTATGCTGCAAGAGATGTGAGGATATACACCACCACTTGAATGATGAAGACGAATAGGTGAAACATGTCAAAGGGTAAAGTAATGCTGGGCATGAGCGGCGGAGTCGACAGTTCCGTCGCTGCTGCGATTTTGAAGGAACAAGGTTACGAAGTCATCGGAGTAACGATGCAGATATGGCCGGATATGGACGAAGACCGGAGGCAGACAGAAGGCGGATGCTGTTCTCTTTCCGCAGTGGATGACGCCCGCAGGGTCGCGAACAGGCTCGGGATAAACTATTATGTATTGAACTTCAAGGATGTATTCCAGCAGAAGGTCATAGACTATTTCACTAACGAATACCTTGCGGGCAGGACGCCGAACCCCTGCATCGCCTGCAACCGTTTCGTCAAGTTCGAAGCACTGCTGGCAAAAGCTGTTTCAATGGGGATCGATTATGTAGCCACAGGCCATTACGCCCGTATCGCATATGATGATGCATCCGGCAGGTACCTGCTGAAGAAGTCCGTTACCGCTGAGAAGGACCAGACATATGTCCTGTACACGATGACCCAGTACCAGCTGGAGAGGACGCTATTCCCGATAGGCGAATACAAGAAAGACCAGGTGCGTGCCCTTGCAAGGGAATACGGCCTTCCGGTAGCATCAAAGCCGGACAGCCAGGAGATATGCTTTGTGGAAGATAACGATTACGGCAGGTTTATCACCGAGAATACCGATGCGGAGATAAATCCAGGCTATTTTATCGACAGGGACGGCAACATCCTTGGCAGGCACAGGGGGATCATCCATTACACCATAGGCCAGAGGAAAGGCCTTGGAGTATCCTTCGGGAAGCCGATGTATGTCGTGGATATAAGGCCTGAGGACAACACTGTGGTGCTTGGCGGCGCAGATGATGTCTTTTCCGGCGGACTGATAGCTTCGGATCCAAACTTTATTTCCATGGACAAGTTGAATGATGAGATGAGAGTAACCGCAAAGATCAGGTATTCCGCCAAAGAGGCTCCGGCAATTATCAGGCCGCTGGATGTGAACAGGGTGGAGGTAACGTTCGATGAACCGCAAAGAGCCATAACTCCCGGCCAGGCTGTTGTATTCTATGACGGAGACACAGTGGTTGGAGGCGCTGTGATAGACAGGTCGTTCTGAACGAATAATGTGGCAAGGATGCGGGGAAGGTCCTCGTTTCAAACTCAATATCGGGATTTATACACAAGGACCGTCCCCACTTCCCGGGCAATGATTGTCGTGCAAGTCAACGTACTTACAGCTTGTCAAAAACGGGTTTCCTGTCTTCAAAATGCACTGTGTATTTAAACCCCGCATCACGCAAGACCTGGGCAAAATATCCGAACCTGGCCGCTATGTGGTCTGCCTGGTGCGCGTCGGAACCGAGGCATACAAGTTCTCCGCCCAATTGGCGGTACCTTTTGAGTATTTCAGTATCATAAACGGCATCGGGCCTTTCGATCCTGTATGTGCCGGTATTCAGTTCGAATCCCCTGCCATGGTCTATGAGTTCCTTAAATATCATATCGAAAAGATCCGAGTGGTCAGCATATCTTAACGTCCTGTCGGCATAATCGGCATATCTTGTTATGTATCCGAAATGGCCCAGCATATCGAAAGACTCAAGGTTTTTAACCATGAAATATATCTCTTCAAGATACCGCGAATAAGCTTCTTTCTTTGATTTTCCCCTGTAATACTCTTTGTCGTACGGATTCTGTCTGTCTACGAGATGTACGGATGCAAGCACGTAATCGAACGGGTACCTGCGGATCACTTCTTCAGACTCGCGGAGCACATGGGGCTGTATCCCAACCTCCACGGAAACGAGCACTTTCAGACGGTCCTCGTATTTTTCCCTGACAGGGTCCAGAATACTGAAATACTCGTCAAAGTCTATCAGGAAATCCATCTCTCCGGGAAAGTCATAATCCAGATGGTCTGTGAAAGCGATACCGTCAAGGCCAAGCTCTATTGCTGATTCGCAAGCCAGCTCAGCACTCATCACACTGTCTGTCGAGAATGTAGTATGTGTATGGCAGTCAAACATAATTTCCCTCCATGGTCTTTTTCCGGAGACAATACTATCACTGTAAATGGATAAAATCAATGCCAAAAACAGCGGTCATGTCAATTCAAGAAATATATGGTTTATAAAATGGAAACGTAGGTATATAATAAAGGAAGTCCGATATTTTCGACTAAACATACCAATACAGGAGGAATCTGATCATGAGCGATGCAAAGACCGAAGGACAGAAACTTGAAGAACGGCTTTCCTACAAGAGGCGGAATGCCTGGGAGAAAGTCGATGAAGAATATATCAAAAAGGCATTTGATTTTTGTGAGAAATATAAAGATTTCCTCAACGCGTCGAAAACCGAACGCGAATTTGCCGCAAATACTGAAAAACTTGCAGTTGCGGCCGGATTCAAAAAACTGGACGATCTGATAGCCTCAAACAAGAGGTTAAAGCCAGGGGACAAGGTTTATCACATAAACCGTAAGAAATCCGCCGTCCTGGCCGTTATAGGCAAAAAGCCGTTATCGGAAGGTGTCAATATCCTCGGCGCCCATATCGATTCGCCGCGCCTGGATCTCAAGCAGAATCCGCTTTATGAAGATACTGAAATGGCCTTTTTCAAGACACATTATTACGGCGGTATCAAGAAGTACCAGTGGCTCACCATACCTCTCGCTATCCATGGCGTCGTGGTAAAGGGTGACGGTACGTCAGTCGAAATTGTGATCGGTGAAGATGACGACGACCCTGTTTTCAGTATAACCGACCTGCTGCCCCACCTTGCCCGCGAGCAGATGCAGAAGAAAATGGGCGAGGCAGTGTCAGGGGAGGGGCTCAACGTTCTTCTCGGTTCGATGCCCTTCAATGATGAAAAGGTAAAAGAGAAGGTGAAACTGAATATACTGGATATCCTTAACAAGAGGTACGGTATTGTCGAGGAAGACTTCCAGTCGGCAGAGCTCGAACTGGTGCCTGCCCAGAAGTTCAGGGACGTCGGGTTCGATAAAAGCCTGGTCGGAGGATACGGCCAGGATGACAGGGTCTGCGCGTATCCTGCCCTGAAGGCCATTTTGGATATCGATACTCCCGAACGTACGGCAGTATGTCTGCTGACAGACAAGGAAGAGATCGGCAGCATGGGCAATACCGGTGCACAATCCAACCTGCTCCAGGATTTTCTTGCAAATATCATTGCACTGGCAGACGATGCCTATTCTGATCTTAAACTCCGTGCATGCCTTTCGAAGTCCAGGATGCTGTCTGCTGATGTGAACGCAGCTGTTGACCCAAACTACGAAAGTGTTTACGAAAAACGTAATGCAACGTATCTTGGCCATGGGATCGTACTACAGAAGTACACCGGGGCCAGGGGGAAATACGATTCCAGTGATGCAAGCGCCGAGTTTGTCGGAGAAGTACGGAAACTTTTCAATGACAACGGCATCTTCTGGCAGACAGGCGAACTGGGGAAAGTGGACGAAGGGGGAGGAGGCACGATAGCGCAGTATGCGGCAAATCTCGGCATAGATGTCCTTGACTGCGGCCTTTCAGTGCTTTCGATGCATTCTCCGTTCGAGATCACCAGCAAGATCGACATCTATATAACATACAATGCCTATAAGGTATTCTGCAGCATTAAGTAATCGTATACGATAGCAGGAATAAAGTCCGGCAGTCTGCCGGACTTTATTTTTTGATCCAGGATAGGTCGTTATAAAATTTTAAAGTGATCCGAATTATCAGAAATATGATCAAAGCACATCACGGATCCTGATCCGAGCCGGTTATTAAAGTTTCGCTGTTCGATGGATTCCCGGAAACCTCTCCGTTGCCGGTATTACTTGCCTGTTGCTCGTTTTCTGCCGGTTTGGGCTGAGGAGGCTGATACTTGGCCTTCTTTGTAAGATAAAAGGCCTTAACATCAGGATCTGCGGATATGAAGCTTTCATCGCATTTGAAGTTTTCGGCCATTATCTGCCTGGCTGCCTGCACGTCACAGATGTAGTAATAGGGAGATGCGTCATAAGTCGTACCAGGCATTTGGATGAAATTAACGTTCTCTATCTTGAATTTCGTAATATAAGAAGTAAGCTTAACAGTCTCGTTAAGTGTCAGATTGGTCTGTACATGCTCGAACATGGTATTGATAACGCTGGTAAGCTTCGGCAGGTACTGCAGCGTCAGCTTTTGCCTCATCAACTCCCTTATGAACTGCTGCTGGGCCTCATTTCTTTTCAGGTCGCTGCCGTCGTAGTATTTCCTGATCTCTTTGTTCCACTTGTTGGGTTTACGGAACCTCACATACTGTTCGGCCTGTTCGCCATAAAGCCTTTGCTGCCCTTTTTTGAGGTGTATGTGGAGATTCTGTACAGGATCGTCATAATCCATATCTACGGGTACATAATAGTCAACACCGTCCAGCAAATCGATTATTTTCCTGAAGGCTGAAGTATCTACAAAAGCGTAATACTTGATATTGACATCCAGCAATTCGGATACGGTCTTGGCTGAAAGTTCGACACCCCCGTTAGGGAAAGCATAGTTGATCTTTCTTTCCTTATTGTTTATAAAAACCCTCGTATCCCTGGGTATCGACATGATGTTTATTTTGCATGTTTCAGGGTCGAAATTGGCAAGCATCATCGTATCTGTCAGGTTGTTGACCTTGTCGCCGCCAAGGAGAAGAATATTAAAGGGTTCCTTTTTCGTTACCAGGGGATTGATTATATGGGCCAGGTGGTTGTCCTGGTCGCCTGATGCAAAAACATCACTGCTTATAATCTCTATATTGGTGTTGATGTAGTAAAGTATTCCTGAGCCAAAAACGAATAAAACAACTGCTGCGACTATCGTCAATATAA
>DAOSCC010000022.1:0-16303 GCA_035361135.1 Clostridiales bacterium
GAGCAACCGGCTCATAACCGGTTGGTCCGGGGTTCGAGTCCCTGAAGGCCCACCAGTTCAATACGGAGGGATACCCAAGCGGCCAAAGGGGGCAGACTGTAAATCTGTTGTCGATGACTTCGATGGTTCAAATCCATCTCCCTCCACCAAAAAGAAAACCTCCTGGTACCCGGGAGGTTTTCCTTTTTATGCGCCGGGCACTCCGGCCGGTCAGTTGCTCAGGACATGGAACGGTTCCAGTATCCGGCAGGTGTCATTTTCCGGGACCGAATACAGTTCTCCTGATTTGGTGCCAATCTACGCGCTTGTGAGGCGCGGTGACGGTACGTCTCTTCCGCACGCCCCGTGCCTGGCGCCATTCCTACAGTACCATGACGATCTTCTTAAAGTGGTTCCCTCTTTCCTCGAAGTTTCTGTAATGGTCGAAGCTTGCGCTTGCCGGCGAGAGCAGCACAACATCCCCGGGCACGGCATTCTCATATGCTTTTCTTACCGCTTCTTCCATCGAAGTGCAGCGGAAGACCGGTATGTCGGCTCCTCTGCCCGACCTTTGGACTTCGGCTTTCAGCGCAGCTTCTATCTTGTCCGAAGTCTGTCCGAACAACACAAGGCACTTCACCCTTTCCGCCAGGACTTCTCCCATTTCATCGTATGAAAGATGTTTGTCGTAACCTCCTGAAATGAGTATTACCTTGTCATTGAATGCCCTGATCGTTGCCATGGTCCTTGTTGGGCTGGAACCGATGGAATCGTTGTAGAAACTTACGCCATTGACGGTCCTGACATGCTCGTTTCGGTGTTCCACCCCGCCGAATGACATGGCGACAGCCCTGACGTCCGAAGGTTTTGCGAAGTCCAGCGTTGCAGCGGCAGCAGCCATATAATTTTCGATATTGTGGACACCGGGGATCCTGATATCACTGGCATCGACGATCTCCTGATCCCTGCCTCCGTGCCTGTAAACTATTTTGCCGCCGGACAGCGCCATGCCTTCATCCAGGCCATTCGTGCGGCTGAACATGATGATTTTTCCCTGGGCTTCCGATGCAAAGCCTCGGGTGATATCGTTGTCATAATTCAATACCAGTGTGTCGTTTTCATTCTGATAGAGGAAGATGTTCTTTTTGGCATCGATGTATTCCTGCATCGATTTGTGGACATCCAGATGGTTCGGCGAAAGATTCGTCACGACTGCTGTATTTATCCTGTTCCTCATCGTGTGCAGCTGGAAACTGCTCAGTTCCAGGACCACCATGTCGGATTCGTCTATCTCATCTATCCTGTCAAGCAGCGGCGTTCCGATATTGCCACCGAGCCAGCATTTGTACCCGCTGTGTTCGAGAATTTTATATATGAGCGTGGTCGTGGTGGTCTTGCCGTCGCTTCCTGTTATGCCGAAGATCCTTGCCGGGCACAGCCTGCAGAACACTTCCATCTCCGAAGTGATCTCAGCGCCGGCTTCGGCTTCCCGAAGAAGTTCCGGTATATCGAAGCGTATCTTCGGTGTTTTGAATATTACATCAAAGCCCCTGAGTTTCTCCAGGTAATCCGGGCCGAGGCTGTATTCGATATTCAGGCCTTCCAGCGTTTTAAGCGCCGGTATCAGATCGTCCTTTCCGGCTTTGTCGAAGGCTGTGACTTCGACGCCGAGCTTGCCGAGATACCTGATCAGCGGCGTGTTGCTTATTCCGATGCCAAGAACGGCAACTCTCTTATTCACGATTTCCTTTTTGAACTGCTCAAGCTTCGTATTCAATCCAGTATACCTCCAAACTGCTAAAAGCATTATAACGCATCAAAGAAGAACTTCCGACTGCATAAAACTTTCTTGCCTCTGCGCTTCTCAAACAGGCGGGAGATATGCTCACCGCCTAAAAGGCAGATCGGTACCCCGCCGTAAATAGAGGGTGGACATCTGTCTCCTTGTAATAAATTTTATAAATTACCACTTGCAATTATACTACATTTCTAGTAGAATAAATATTGCGTTTTGAAAAGCCCACGCGGGAATGGCGGAATTGGCAGACGCGCTAGTTTCAGGTACTAGTGAGCTGAAGCTCATGCAGGTTCAAGTCCTGTTTCCCGCACCAGTAGAAAAAGAGATCGCGGTAAACGTGATCTCTTTTTTACATCCTTAGCTGGTTTGATGTCCGGAACGTCAGGTAGGACTCAGGGACGTTACCCGGGTCGTGATCCCGCACGATTCGGGCATGGGAACCGTCCCCGTCGCTGCAGAAACCGTTCTTCTGTCTTCTTCAGTCACGCAGTTTCTTCTGCCAGATCTGCTTGTAGTAGATCGCCCTAAAGCCTATAGAAAGATAAAACTGCTGGTCTGAACCGACAAAGATCCTGTTCGCTCCCATTTTCAGAACCCGGTTTATCCCCTCATAAACAACGGCTTTTCCGAGGCCCATCCTTCTGTACTTCGGTATCGTCCCAACCGGTTCCAGTATCCCGATCCTGTTCAGATCATCGTACCAGACACCCGCAAAAGAAGCAACCTCGCCATTCCTGTCAAGGATCGACAGGTCCAGTTCCGGCAAATAATCCGGCGCATTTCTTAATGCCTGGAAACAGCGTTCGGCAGCATCATCATCGGGAGCATCGTTTATATAATAGCCAAATGCGCGTCCATGGGCAAAGCCTTTTTGACAGTCGCTGACTTCATTTGCGTCCGCGATCCTGAATCCTTCGGGCAGTTCCACCTTGAGACAGCCTGAAATATCCATACAGGACATCGGATCTTTCCACTCCAGAAGCACATAATCCTTTTCTTTCAGTAGTTTCCGGATACTAAACGCATCCTCATCGACAAACACATTGACGTACGTTCCTTCTTCTGTTGTCAGTGCCAACCTGCTTTCTGCGTAATCTATCAGTTCACTCAGAAAATCATCGGTAAAATCCCTGTTTCCCAGTTGGAAAAATGCACTGCCTGCCTTCCTGTTTATGACTTCACCCTCAGAGTTGACAACTGCAATGATCTCATTATTTTCATCCTCCCAGATACCGACAGTTTCAGGCCAGGTATCAAAAGTGCCATGCATGGTCTGGCTGAAGTATCTGCCGAAATTCCATCGGTCTATCAGCCAGTTTTTCCGGGACGGGTTCTCATATAAAGTATACTTCAGAAAATCCCTTATCCTGATAAAGTCTTCGTCCCTGTACGCTTTTCTCATATATGCCATTGTTCGCTCCATATCCTTTCTGCAATCTTTTCATGCTTATTTCGTAAATGATCACCGAGGCTGCAGCACCAACATTCAGGGAGTCGCATATCCCCATCATCGGTATGGATATCGGCTGCGGATCGCATGAATACCATTTTTCGGATATTCCGTACCGCTCGCTGCCCATTACGAGTGCAGTGTTACCTGTATAGTCGAAATCCCTGTATGTTCTCCCTGCCTTTGCATCTGCCAAATAAATGCTGAAGTTCCTGGCCTTCAGCCAGTCAATGCACAGTCCCGTGTCATCGAATTCTATGACAGGGACTGTAAAAACAGCGCCCATACTGGATTTTATGAGCTTCGGATTGGTCATCCGGGCTTTCCTGTTGCAAATAAAAACTGCATCTGCGCCCGCCCCGTCACAGGTACGGAGGATAGTACCGATATTCCCCGGATTCTCCAGGCCATCCAGTACGACTATCAACGCTTTTTCTTTAATTTGCAGGCTCTCAGGTTTGTATACCGGCAACTGCACCAGCGAAATAAGTCCGTCCGGTCCGTCCCTTTCGCTGATCTTCTCAAAAAGCTTTCCTGATACGATATATGCAGCGGAGGCCTTATCCAGACAGCTTTCTGCCAGTTCCAGCGCTTCAGCGCTGTACAGCAGTTCAGGACATATGACAACACAGCGGATAGCTGAACCTGTCTCAATAAGCAGCTTGTGAGCCCACAGCCCTTCCGCGGCAAAAAGCCTTTCGGATCCATCATGGGCATTGTTCCGGATTTTTCTGATCAGATGGATCACCGGATGCTGCCGTCCAATATACCTGATTTTTCTTTTATGCTTGCCGAGAATCTTATCTCTTATGTCGCCATACATTACGATCAGCCCGCTCTTGTTCGTTCCTGATATAATAATAAGGGAATCAGCAGGCCGTTTATATATAAAAAACGCCTTAACCTATTTATTGCACAAACCCGACGGGTTCGCCGGGTTTGCATATGACACTGTTCTGTTTTTCCTCTGTGGGTCATTTTGCATAGACTATTTTCTTTATACTGTCACATGAGAGACAGAATATTTCTGAAAGCTGGTCGATAGACATACCTTCGCGGAACCTGGTCCTGATTTCCATGTTTCTTTTCCTGAGGTAATCCCTGGTCCCGGATTTTTCTCCCCAACCTTTGCGCATGCCTTCAAGGCTTGGGATATAAATAAGCTCGCCGCATACATAATCCTGTATTTCCCTGAGCAGCTTTTCAGGCAGGATTTCTTCAGCCTTTATGTATTTCATTCCAACTCCGCTCCTTAAAATTTTCCTGATTTTAAGGATGCAAAGCCCGCGATATAAACGGCTCATCTGAAGTCAGAATGAACGTGGCGATCATTTGTTCGGCTCCATGCAATCAATCGCCACTCGTTTATCCTGCGGACCTTGCATGGAGCTTTTTGCCCAAGAAACCCTTCATTATTATCAGTTCTGCCATTAGGACCACTCCTTTCGAACTTTTCGCTATGTATGGAAGCCGCAATGCCAGTGATACTGCATCCATCAGTTTTATTCTACACATCAGGACCATTTCCTGCAATGATTTCCGTAATCCCCTGCATCGGAGCATGCATATACCTTTCAAGCCGTTCGATGACCCTGCTTTTGCCCATTATCTGCATTATCTCATAAAGATCCGGGGTATTCGTACGGCCTGTCAGTGCGATCCTCAGGACCATCGCCACATCGCCGACATGGCAGCCCGTTAATGATGGCTCCCGGTATCACGGCACCATTGGGCGATCTCAGTGATGAGGTCCAGCGGTATCGGCCTGTCATACGGAAACTGCACGGCGCCCTTGCTGGTTTTATAGCCGGACAGTCTGTCCGCAAAATGCTCAATGGCCTTGTCGCCGGGATAAAGGCCCAGGTGCTTTTTCTGCGCGGCAAAATGGATGATGTTGCGTTTACCACGGTAAGTCGGCATGCCATACGCGATGCGCTCCTCCGCATCCGGAAGGACTTTGCGGATGGTTTCCCTTACCTTGTCAAGTATCTGCCTTATTTCCGGTAGCTGCGCTTCAATATATTCATCGACCGTCATCGTCGACGCGTCGCCGCAGAAATGGTGCTGGCCTTCTTTTTTGAACTCGCGGCCGCATTTCGGGCATTTCCACATGAATGAACCACCCTTTGCCTTAACTTGATAGATATTATAACATACATATTCGGATATGAATGCCATCAGCCGGGTCTGAAAATCATATCAGGCTTTGCAGCATTTATTTATGAAGTCCATCTCATAACGGACAGTGCCGTGATCTTCGAGTACTGTCGCACTGGTGATACGGATCGCAAGAATAATGCAGTTTTCATCATTTTCATTATTTGCGTCGTCATACCATTCGGCAAAAGCTTCGCGGAGCTTAGCCCTCACGCCGGCATTTTTGGGGTCCAGGACCCAACCGAGATTTTCACCGATGCCGTTTCCCGATATCCACTTACCGCTGACAGCAAACGCAACTTCCGGGTTTTGGGCTATCTGCTGCATTTTTGCAGATTTTGCCCATGTAGTGATATAGAACACACCATTTTCATAAAGCGCATCCACTTCACGGACACGCGGACGCGGTTTCCCCTCTGCATTCTCTTCTGTAGTAAGGTAGCCAGGGCTATGATATTATCCTTCCCGTTGCCGCACCTTTCATCGAATATTTTCAACCCTTCTTCAAACCTGTCCATTTTGATCTCCCCCTGTACCACTTTTTTGCCTGGTGTTTTCATGCGGCT
The DNA here is from genome assembly GCA_035361135.1 of Clostridiales bacterium. Lineage (GTDB taxonomy): Bacteria > Bacillota > Clostridia > Acetivibrionales > DTU013 > DTU013. Next base: position 5,951 of record DAOSCC010000022.1, read on the forward strand.
GTTTGCCGGTCAGCTTGGCCGTATGGATATTTACATTATACCATAATCTGTGATCAATTCAGGAATGCCTGGATGATTCAGAGCAGTTGTTAGTAACAACTGATTTTTACTCACTGACACCAGCTGTCTCACCTGTGTTCTTTTTTCTTCCTTCCACTAACGTCGCCCTTTTCAGTTTGTCGCTGCCAAAACGGGACCTGATACTGTCTATCGCCCTTTCGAGCTTTTCCTCCCTCTTTACGGAATCAGGCAGTTCATCGTTGATGTCGAATATGCTTAGCTGTACCGGCATTTCCTCATCCACATTCGAGATGCCTATGCCCAGAAGCCTTATCGGCCTCTTCCGGTCCCAGTGCTCACCAAGCAGTTCCGCTCCGGTGCGGTATATATCCTTGGTGAGGAAAGAAGGCACTATGGTTTTCTGGCGGGTGATCGTAGTAAAGTCGTTGTAACGTATCACTATGGATACGGATTTCCCCCTGAAATCACTTCTCCTCGCCTCTTCCCCGACCTCTTCCGCAAGGCTGAGAAGGACCGTCCTCGCTTCATTAATATCTGTTATATCTTTTGCAAGTGTGGTCGACCTGCTTATCGACCTGGTGACGCTTTTGGGTTCCGGTTCCACCGGCGAATCGTCGATCCCGTTGGCCAGCCTTTTTAGTTCCTGCCCGTATTTCCCGAAGTTCCCGTTCAGCAGTCGATCGTCACATTGCGCCAGGTCACCGATGGTCATGATGCCGATCCGTTTCAGCCTTTCCTCGGTTTTCTTCCCTATCCCGTACATCTGCCTTATTTCCAGCGGCCACATCTTCACCGGCACATCTTCTTTCCAGAGTTCTGTTATGCCCAGCGGCTTTTTCATTTCAGACGCCATCTTGGCAAGGAATTTGTTTTCCGATATCCCTATCGAGCACCAGAGATCCAGTTCGTACTGTATTTCCCTCATGATGCGCCGGGCGATCTGAACAGGCTCGCCGAAAAGTTTCTCACAGCCTGTCAGGTCGAGCCATGCTTCGTCAATGCTGTTTTTCTGGATAACAGGAGCATATCGCGACAGTATTTCCATGAATTCGTTTGACTTTTTCTCGTAAAGGCCCCTGGTGGGGGGTACTATCACCAGGCCGGGGCATATCGACAGCGCCTCATGGACAAGCATCGTAGTTTTGACGCCATATGCCCTGGCTTCGTAATTTGCAGCCAGTATGATACCCGACCTGCTTTTCGGGTCGCCTGCCACCGCGGCCGGGCGGCCTTTCAGTTCAGGATTGATTGACATCTCGCATGATATGAAAAATGCGTTCATATCGACGAGAAATATGACCTTTTTCCCAGACCTGCCCATTTCAGATATCGCCGTCCTTGATATAGAAAAACGTCTTTACAGGCGTCAGCTTATATCGTGCGGACATTATGATCTGTTCTGTGCTCCCTATGAACAGCACTCCCTTGTCTTTCAGCGCTTTATTGAATTTGACGTATATCTGGGATTTTGCTTCTTCGGTGAAATATATCAGCACATTCCTGCATACGATAAGATCACATTCATTTGGATACGGATCCCTCAGAAGATTAATGCGTTTGAATTCCACGCACCGTTTAAGTTCGTCCCTGACATGATACGAATTCCCGTCTTTTATAAAGAATTCCCTTATATACCTCTCAGGCAGCTTTTCAAGGCTTTTTGCCGAATACACGCCGGCTTTCGCCTTTTTCAGCGCTTCGGCATCGATATCTGAAGCCAGTATATGTATCCTGTTCAGCGGCATATGTTCACTCAGCACCATGGCAAGGGTATACGGCTCGTCTCCTGTCGAGCATGCCGAACTCCACACTCTCGGCATCGGCGATCTCTGGAGGAGCATCGGGATTATCTGGTCCCTAAGCACCTCCCATTGGTCCGGATTTCGATAGAATTCAGACACATTGATGGTAAGATAATTGATGAACTCATTGTATAGTTCCCTGTCCTGCTGCAGTGCATGGACATAATCATCATATCGGTCATAGCCGTTTTTCCTGATGAGCGAATCTATCCTTCGCTTCATTTGTTTCTCTTTATACAGGCTGAGGTCTATGTCTGACATTTTCAGGATCTCTTGTTTAAACCCTTCGTAATCCATGACCGGTCCCCCGAATCAAATTATAAAATGAAATAAAATGAGTAAACTGAAAATGCAAGACATATGTCCTGCATTTTCAAGATGTCAAATCGTCGGTCAATTTTTTCGATCTATTTGATTTCGTCAAGCGATCCAATCACATCGCCGATCGTGTTGTTGAGATCTTCCTTGTGCTCTTTTGGGATCTCCTCTTCGGCTTCCGTATCTGCTTTCTCTTTCTGTGCCTCGTCCTGTGCCTTTTCCGGGGCTTTCTGCTCCCTTACCGCAGGTTCGGGATAAATGGGATTGACCTCTTTTATAGAAAGGCTTATCTTCTTCGCCTCTTCATCTACCTCGATGATCTTTGCTTCCACTTCCTGCCCGGTCTTGAGGACGTCTCCAGGCTTCGCGATCCTTACGCTCGATATCTGTGAAATGTGTACGAGCCCATCCAGGCCTTTTTCTAGCTCGATGAACGCGCCGAACGGCACAAGCCTTACCACGGTCCCCTTCACGATATCTCCGACCTTGTATTTTTCGGATACCCGGAACCACGGATTGTCCTCTTCCTTCTTCATGCTCAGCGATATCCTCTTTTTCTCGGGATCGAATTCCAGTACGGTGACTTCGACTTTGTCGCCTACCTTAACCAGTTCCGAGGGATGCTTGACCTTTATCCATGACATTTCGGAAACATGAACAAGGCCGTCGACTCCGCCAATATCGACGAATGCTCCGAAGTCCATAATGCTCTTTACGGTACCGGTATATTTCTTTCCGACTTCTATATTCGACCAGACCTGTTTTTCTTTCTGTTCCCTTTCTTCAGCCAGGACAACCTTTCTTGAACCGACAAACTTCCTTTTCTGTCTGTTCATCTCTATTATCCTGATAGTTACGGTCTGTTTAAGAAATTCGCCGAGATCCTTTACATATCGTTCGGATAACTGGGAAGCAGGTACAAATACCCTGACGCCGCCGACACTGACTATGACTCCGCCGTTGGTAACTTCGACGACTTTGCCGGTCACAGGGGTCTTGTTTTTATATGCTTCTTCTATCATCTCGACACTGCGCATCGAGTCTACTCTTTTCTTTGAAAGCATTACGCTGCCTTCTCCGTCGTTTACCCTGACTATGAATACATCGACTTCATCGCCTATATTTACGCCGGTTTCAGGTTTGAAATCGGGATCATCCGAGAATTCTTCGACGGGAATGATACCGTCAGATTTATATCCCAGATCGACGAAAATTTCTGCGTTGTTGTAGCCTATGATCCTTCCCTTGACGATCTCACCGCTTCTCAGCGTAATCATCGAGTTTTCGAATGCTTCTTCGAAACTCATTTCCTTCTCCTGTTTATTTAATTCATCCATTTTCTCTATAACCTCCTTGATTGTGCGTTCCGGTGTAGATGCTCCGGCTGTTATCCCCAGCGTTTGTACTTCTTTTGTATTTATCGGCGGCAAATCACCGTACGTCTCTATTAAATATGTTTTTTTGCAGTATTTACTGCATATTTCATACAATTTACGGGTGTTGGAGCTCTTTCTGCTCCCTATCACCAGCATGACATCCGATATGCGGGCTATTTTTTCAGCCTCTTCCTGTCGGCTGCTGGTCGCACTACATATTGTATCAAATTTGACGACACTTTTGCATTTTTCTTTTAGTTTATCATATATTCCATCGAACCTTTCACGCGTAATCGTGGTCTGGGCCACAAGGCAGCATTTCCCGTCGATGGGTGCAAAAGCTTCCGCCTCTTCAGGCGTATTCGCTATAAGCGCAGAGTTTCCGCACCATCCGTTTACCCCTATGACTTCAGGATGTTCCCTGTCTCCCGCTATTACTATCGTATAACCGTCCTTATGCATTTTCTCAACCAGCTTGTGGATCTTTTTAACATAAGGACATGTCGCATCAACTATTTCTATGTTCCTTTTCTTCGCTTCCTCATATATCCCGGGTGCGACTCCGTGCGCCCTGATAATTACCTTTGATCCTTCAGGCGCCTCGCTTATGCATGATATCGCTCGTATACCCTTTTCCTTCAGGTCGTTAACTACCTGGTCATTGTGTATCAGGTAACCAAGGGTACTGATGGCGCCTCCTTTGCCCAGCATATCTTCGGCTATCCTGATCGCATTATTCACTCCAAAGCAAAAACCCGCGGTTTTTGCCAGAATTATCTCCATTTACCTGACCTCCGACAGGGCATCTATTCTCCTCATCATATCTTTGCTCATCTCCGAAAGATATTCTTTTGGCAATTTGTCCCCTTTTTTCTCTATGTAATACGGATCGCCATAAACGACCTTCATTTTGCTGAATAGCCTGTAGGTGCCGCAAACCGTTGCGGGAATGACCGGCACTCCTGCATTTGCAGCTATTAGAACCGTTCCGGACTTTGCGGGGTATTTTCTTTTTGCCGTCCTCGTCCTCGTACCCTGTGGAAAAATCCCGACGATCTTGTTTTCTCTCAACAGTTTGTAAGCATGTTTTATGGAGCTTATGTCAGCCGTTCCCCTCCTTACGGGGAAAGCTCCCAGCTTTTTCAGGATGCAGGCAAACAAAGGGTTCCTGAACAGCTCTTCCTTTGCCATCCAATATATCCATCTCTTCAGCTTGAAACCGAGGAAAAACATGTCGATCATCGTGTTATGACTGGCACACAGCAATGCCGGACCTTCCTCAGGCACTTTATGATAATCTATGACTTCAACTTTGAAAAAAATCTTAAATACGATATTGGTCAAGATCCGAAGAAACTTTCTCATTTAGCTGCACCAACTGTTTTCCTGTTCTTAATGCTGTCCATTATGATCCTGACGACTTCTTCAGGACTTATCCCGGTGGTATCGATCTCCAGCGCGTCAGGCGCCTTGGCTAACGGAGCGAAGGATCTCGAACTGTCGTTTTTATCCCTGTATTCGATATCCTTTTTCACTTCCTCCAGGCTCACGCCGGTCATACCATTCGCTTTCATCTCATTGAACCTTCTTTTTGCCCTTTCGTCAAGCGATGCAGTGAGAAAGAATTTATATGATGCATCCGGCAGGACATATGTTCCTATATCGCGTCCATCCATCACAACATCGTTTTCTTTCGCTATCTTTCGCTGCAGTTCCACCATTTTTTTCCTTACTGCAGGTATTACGGCAACATCCGAGGCTCCCACAGATACTTCCGGCGTTCTGATAAACCCTGTCACATCGCTGCCATCGAGGTATATCCTTTGTTCATTATCCTTATATTCGATCCTGATGTCAATATCTTTCACCATGGATTCGATTGCTTCTTTGTCGCCAGTGTCGATACCGGATCGGATAGCTTTTAGTGCAACGGTTCTGTACATGGCTCCTGTGTCGAGATAAATTATGCCGAGTTCTTTTGATATTGCTTTTGCTACTGTACTTTTCCCGGCTCCGGCCGGGCCGTCGATCGCAATGTTGATCATCTGTGATGTCAGTCCTCCATACGCCCGTTTTGCTGTACGATATCAGGACGCAGTTTTTTTGCTTCCTTCAGGTATATGTATTTCAGTTCATCATTCCTCTTGCCGGTCTCGACGTGCATCAGCACTCTGATGCATTTTTTCAGGCTGCCCGGCACATCCATCTCGTACGTACAGAGCATCGCCGTCCTGTCAAAACCCATCTGCCTGACGGCTGCCGCAGGAAACGCAGCATCCAGGTCAGACGTCACCGAGAATATGATGCTAATTATATCATCTCTGGTCAGCCCGTTCTGTTCTATTATTTCACTGACAAGTTCAGTCGTGGCGCTGAATATCTCTTCTCTCGTATTGTCTTTTACAGTCGTGGCCCCTCTGATCGCTCTGACCATTGTGTCTCACACCACCCTGTGCCCCAGCCCGATGGCGACTTCATTGAGATGCAGCAGACCTATGCCGAAAAATATGGATACGCTTATGTGGTTCCTGTAACGGGCTATGCCAATCTTACCGCCTACGTTGAGCCCAAGAGCTTTCGGCATTATCTGGGACAGCGCCTCTCTTGTAGCCCCGGCAACGGCACCTTCTTCCACATGGCTTTCCTGTATTACGCCTTCCCTCTTTGATGAAACTACGGCTCTTTCGATTATCTTCATCACCGAGTTTATGAACTCTCCGCCATAATCAACGGCTGCCGTACGGATACCCAGCCTTGCGAGTTCCTGCTGCAGCTGTTTCTCTTCCGTTCTGTCTTTTGTGAGCGCTATTTTGACAGCAGCGGCGGCAATGTCCCTGCTGCCGTATTCTTTTACTGTCTGTTCCATATTCATATCCTCTCAGAACTTCTTAATTATTATATAGGAATAATGGAAATTGTACAATATTGTTATTTACAGTTATTCAATTTTGCCGCGCAGCCGTCCAAAAAGTTCACTCATCTGTGTCAGCGACAGCCACCGGGACTATCCCGTCCGCCGCTGAAACAGTCCTGCCCAGGATATGTGCAAGATTCCTGCTGACAGCAGTTATCTGTACTTCTGTATTTACGAGAAGCCTGCTGGCATCCAGTTCGACTACGTCTCCCTCTTTCAGTTCGAGCAGTACCGCATTGCCATTGAAAGCCCCGGCCTCGACGCCGTTCACAAGTACTTTGAGTTCAGGGCAGTTCGGCATTCCTTTCAGTCTGAGTTCCATTTTGCATTTCTCAAAAAGGAACACTTCATCACCGATCGGCTTTCCGTCCAAAGCATCCCTGACCAGCAGGCCCCTAATTCCGTCATCTGTCAGCACGGCCTGTATCGTTATAAAGATGACGAACACGATGATGAAAATGTTCCTCAGTATTTTTTCAATGCCGTCACATATCCGTACATTATTTCCCTTTCCCGGACTGCTGTTATCTGTTTCCTTGCTGATGATGGTTTTCATGGCTTTCTCCATAATTTGCTAATATCGTTATTATGTATTATGCTCATGCATCCATGAATAATACATCAGCAATTCAGGCCGGCAACACAGCCCGTGGAAAAGGCTATGGTAAGGTTGAAACCGCCGGTGTATCCGTCAACATCGATCACTTCTCCTGCGAAAAACAACCCTTTAACCAGTTTGGATTCCATTGTCGCCGGATCTATCTCATCGGTACTGACACCGCCTGCAGTCACTATTGCTTCGCTGATGGGCCGCGAACCGCATATTTCCAGTGTCAGTCCCTTGAGCAATGATGCCAGCGACCTTCTCTCAGCCTTCGTGATCTGGTTCACAGGCTTGTCAGCTGGTATTTGTGATAATTCGACGATCACAGGGATCATTTTTTTCGGAAGCAGGTCGTCGAGGCTGTTCTTGAACTGCTTTCTGGAATACTTCTCAAAATCCCTCTGTATCCTGCTGTCCAGCACTTCAGGACTGAGAGCAGGCTTTAAGTCTATCGAAAGGAAGACGTTCCTGTAGTCATACTGCATAATGTGCCTGCTGGCGCTCAGTATGACCGGGCCTGACACACCGAAATGGGTAAAGAGCATTTCGCCAAAATCATTGTATATTTTCTTTCTCTGCCGGTCGTATAAAGTGATCGATATGTTTTTCAGCGTAAGGCCCTGAAGGTCCCTGACCCATTTTTCCGAAGAAACCAGCGGTACGAGGGACGGCCTCAGCGGTGTCACAGTATGTCCTAGTTTTTGCGCCATCCTGTAGCCATCGCCCGTTGAACCTGTGCCCGGATAGGATTCTCCACCAGTAGCCAGTATAACAGAATCGCATTCGATGGTTTCGTCATTTTTCAACTTGACGCCTTTCACTGCGCCGTTCGACACCTCTATGGAACTGGCAGGCGAACGGTACCTTATTTCCGCGCCCGATTCCACAGCATGCCTTACCAATACGGATACCACATCTTTTGCGTCATCCGAAACGGGAAAAACCCTTCCTCCCCTCTCTACTTTCAGTTCCAGTCCTTCATCCGTAAAAAACTGCATGATATCCTCATTTGAGAACGTATAAAAGGAGGAATACAAAAAGCTCCCGTTGCCGGGAATGTTTCGTATCAGCCCGTCTATATCCGTATCATTTGTAATGTTGCAGCGGCCCTTGCCCGAAATCCTCAGCTTCCTGCCCGGCTTGTCGTTCTTTTCGAGCACCAGGACATCAAGTCCGCGTTCCGCAGCTTTGCCTGCAGCCATGAGCCCCGCTGCGCCGGCTCCAATGACGATCACTCTTCTTCTCAATAATCCACCTTCCTGTCCGGTTCATCAAGATCGTATTTCTCATATACCTGGTATTCATCCCATATCTTTTCAAGTTTCTCAAAAGTCTCATACAGGGATTTCTTTTTTCTCATCCCGATGGCTACTATCAGCGCATTTATTACACTCAGCGGCGCAACAAGCGAATCCGCGAAGGATGCCATATCGCTTCTCGCGCAGATACAGTGGTCGGCATTGCCTGCAACAGGAGACTCAGTACTGTCTGTGATCGCTATCACGGCTGCGCCCTGCTTTTTGACAAACTCCATCGCCTTGGCAGTCCTTTTCGAGTACCTTGGAAAACTTATCCCAATGACGACGTCGCCTTTCGACGCCCTTATTATTTGCTCGAACATCTCGCTTATACTGTTCGTGTGCACCAGCCTCACATTGTCCTGTATAAGGTTCAGGTAGAAGCCGAGGAAATATGCAAGGGGCGCGGAGCTCCTGACTCCGAGGATGTATACGTGCCTGGCGTTCAATATGCATTCCACCGTAGCATTAAATGCTTCATAGTCTATCTCTTCCATTGTGATCTTGATCTTTTCCATGTCCGACTGCAGCACGCTTTTCAGTATGTTGTACTCGTCGATCCTGCTTGATGATATCTCCATTCTCTGTATGGCCGTCAGCTTGTTTTTCACCATTTCCTGAAGCACTTTCTGCATTTTGGGATAGCCTTCATATCCCAGTTCCAGCGCGAACCTCACCACGGTCGATTCACTTACGCCAACAGCCTCGCCAAGTTTTGCCGCGGTCATGTACGCCGCTTTGTCATAGTGGTGTGTTATGTAATCGACGATGAGTTTCTGCCCTTTGCTCAGTTTCTTAATGCTGTTTATCCTGTTTATCAGGTCAAAGCTTTTATTATCCATAAATCCTCCGAAGAAATAACACACTTTTGGTAACCTGCCCCAACAATCTAATATTACATTCAGCATGCGCAAAAATCAAGGCAACAGGGATACGTTCGTCTCCCGGAACGCCGGCGCATTTTTTCAGCGGTATTTGATAATGATAGAATTTGTATGCACTTCTGTAGGAGGCAGCATGATACAGATAGACGATTCCGGAAGCGGAAGCTTCGTAGGCGGTACCTGCATCGGAGTGTACAGGCCCGAAACAAATGAATACTATTTTGATATCATCCCTGTTGAGCTTTATAACGGGGAGAACTTTGCTCAAAAGAAATACCTTGACTACGTGGTGAATATCGTCAAATCCGCATTCATGGCCCTCAAACCTGCAAAGGGTGAAATGATTGAGATATGCAGAGGCTACATGTTTGACAGGCTGAAGGCCTGGCTTACCGCGAACGGGTACCTGTGGTATTCCACGCAAATCACGGGAAGAGTGCAGGAAATAGTTGAGAAATGTTTCGAATTATATGCCGAAAGGCTTGGGCTGCCAGGGCATTATATAAAATACACGAGATATCCCTTCCACTTCCATAAGCTCCTTAGATGGGTGTATGCAGACTTCGACAACAGGATCAGGCTGTGCAAGGTAGGATGGAAATGCTGGCAGAAGATAGCCGGTCAGGTACCCGACGTATCGGATGCCTGCGTGTGCGTCCCTTCGTTTATATGCATGAAATGCGGCAGGTATATCAGGTCCGGCAGTGAAATAAGCGTGATTCGTTTCGTCAGCAACCGGGAGAACTATGTATATGTCCACAAAAAGTGCCGGATAAAACATGGCTCATGCCACCGTGAATTTTCTGTCTGAGACATGGAAACGGTTCTCGCGTACGGATTCCGCAGAACCCGGACACAAGAACCGTCCCCTTATCTGCCAGTTATAATATTCCTTATCATACCGGATGGACCCGGAATTCGTAATCCACCATGGTACCGTCGACTTTGTATTTTGCTGCCTGGCGCTGTTTGAAGAAATTCTCGGCGACCTGCGGGAACAGAGCGTATGAGAGTACGTCCTCGTCCTGCTCGATATACTGTCCGATCTGCTTCCTTATTTTTTCCAGTTCAGGTTCGATCAGGTCAGCAGGCCTGCATGTGATCGGTTCGCGGTCACCCAGCACTTTGCGGGCAAT
>DAOSCC010000023.1:0-2982 GCA_035361135.1 Clostridiales bacterium
GCCTGTCCTGCTCGGCATTCGATGGGACATCCGAGTCGAGCAGGTAGATGTTTACGGTGCCTACTTTTATCTGCCAGATCGAAGCGTAGACTGTCCTGCCGGGCAGTTCCACGCTGATATACAGAGGTTCGCCATTTTTGTCGGTCACCTGGCTGACAGGGAGTTCGTCAATATTGAGGGTACTGAAACTTGTCTCCTGTATGCCTTCATGGTTTATCTTCTGGTTGAAATAACCCTGCCTGTAAAAAAGGCCTACTGCCGTGAACGGGATACCCAGATCGCTGGCAGATTTGCAGTGGTCGCCGGAAAGCACGCCAAGCCCACCCGAGTATATGGGGATAGTCTCACTGAGGCCGTACTCGGCGGAGAAATACGCTACCATGTGGCCGTCCAGGTCCGGGTAGGTCATACTGAACCAAGTGTCTGTGCGGTTCATGTAAGCATCGAATTTGCTGACGACATTATCGTATATCTTCAGGAAGTCCTGGTCGCCGGCCAATTGTTCCAGCCTTTGATTTCCGATCCTTTTTATCAAAGCGGCCGGATTTCCGCCCGTCTCTTCCCACAGCGACGGATCAGCCATCCTGAACATATCGGCGGCTTCGCAGTTCCAGGTCCACCAAAGATTGGCTGCGATGTCCCTGAGCCGGAAAATCCGTTGTGGCATCACTGTCTGTACGGTTATTCTGCCTACAGGTTTCATTCGATCACTCCATTGATTGTGTGAATTGCTTAATATAATGCTGCATAACCAGAATATTCACTACAGGTTTTATTAATGATAGCACATTTTTCTCAATCTAAAATTAAATTTTGGTTAAGTTTTTTTAGCCAATATATTTAAAATTTTCCACGGAAGAAATGGCTATATCTGCTTAAACTAGCAGTGTATAAAAATCGCCTCGGAACAGGCAGGTCGGTATTATGCTCAAGAGGTTTTTATTTTACGGATTGGCGGGATGGGGCATCGAGATGGTCTGGACGGGCATGCACTCGCTGCTCGGCGGGGACCTGACCCTTCCCGGACAGTCGAATCTCTGGATGTTTTTCATCTATGGCTGCGCCGTTTTCCTCGAACCGCTGCACGATGCGATCTCCGGATGGAACTGGATGCTGCGTGGAATCGTCTGGGTAATAGTGATATGGATCATCGAGTATGCCAGCGGGACGATACTGTACAACGTGCTTGGGGCATATCCGTGGTACTACTCGGACAGGTTGTCCGTGAACGGCCTGATAACGCTTGCCTACGGTCCGGCATGGTTCGTGGCGGGCCTCATATTTGAGAAGTTCCACAGGAGCCTTGACAGGTACGGCATAGCCTAAGTATCGCAGATTGCGTTTCAGCCCATATTCCATTAAAATAATAGGGCAAGGCGGAACGGCAGGTCCGGCTGAGAATCGGAATTTCTGACTGCCCGGCATAGACAGCCTGACAGGCGGCTGACCGATACGATCGGGCGGCTTGCAGCAGATGCCGGATATGGGGTTGAGCTGCTTGGACGTTCGGCAGGAGAAGCCGGATATGGGATTGAGCCGCTTGGACGTTCGGCAGGAGAAGCCGGATATAGGGTTGAGTTGCTTGGACATTCAGCAGCAGAAGCCGGATATGGGGTTGAACTGCTTGGACGTTCGGCAGGAGAAGCCGGATATGGGATTGAGCCGCTTGGACGTTCAGCAGCAGAAGCCCAATATAGAATTGAGTTGCTTAACCGTTCGGCAAGAGAAGAAGGTATAAGGTTTGCTTATATGACTGCCCGGCAGTATAATCCGGTATGCATTTTATTTGATTGTTTTCCGGCAGAGGATGAAACCGTCTGCCGGTGTGAGAGGGGTCAGGATGGACAAAACCGTTGAAACCGGCAATAAAACATTTAAAAGCAGATCATACCCGGCATACGCAGACGAAACGTACCGGGGATACGCGGACATTTCGCGCCTGGAATATACAACCGTGACACGCAGCCCAAATGCAGGAGGAACAAGGCATGGCCACGCGGAAAGAACCAGGCGAAATCCAGGCACGGAAGAAAGGATCCGGCGCAGCGCAAAACCGGCGCGCGGATCATGGAAAAAGCGTCTCTTCGCGTTTTTGGTTTTCCAGTTCATATTTGCGCTGGTCACGATGCCTCTGCTCATCTTTTACGGCCCCTTTGAGGAAGTAAAGGGGACCATTGTCGGAGCGTCGTGGAATACGCTGAGACACCAGTACATTGCGAAGTTTTTCCTCTCAGATGAAGCAATAGCGCGGATCCTGAGGGATTCCTACGCCGACGACCCCACGGCAAAGGGTGAATCGATCGAGAAGATCGAACTCAGCGGTGAACATGACAGCACCATCGAAGTTTACAACATCGAGGGCGGCGATTTCAAGGGAAAGCTCATGGTGGTGCACGATCCCACGAGGATAATAGTCGGCTATTCGTCGCTGTTCCCTGAATCAGGAGAGACCACGAGCCGGATAGCGAAGAACAACGGCGGGGTCGCAGGCATCAACGCCGGCGGGTTCCTCGACAGCGGATGGACAGGCACCGGCGGCATACCGATGGGGTATATCATCCACGACGGCAAGGTGGTCTACGACCAGTATGAGGGCAAGGATGTAAAGCAGGAAACAGTGGCATTCACAAATGAAGGGATGCTCATAGTAGGCAAGCATGCCATAAAACAGCTGATGGAGTACGGGGTGAAGGAAGGCGTAAGTTTCGGCCCTCCTCTCATAGTCAACGGCAAGCCGACTATCAAAAAAGGCGACGGAGGATGGGGCATCGCTCCCCGTACGGCGATCGGGCAGAGAAAGACCGGCGAAGTGCTGCTGCTTGTGATTGACGGACGCACGATCGAATCATTGGGAGCGACACTGAGAGAAGTCCAGGACATCCTTCTCGAGTACGGCGCGGTAAATGCCGCAAATCTTGACGGCGGTTCATCAACGACGATGTATTATAACGGAAAGGTAATCAACAGGCCTTCGGATAAACT
>DAOSCC010000023.1:2992-15924 GCA_035361135.1 Clostridiales bacterium
CGGCGAAAGGCTGGTGCCTTCGGTCTTCGTGGTGATGCCGGAGGGCGAACAGGCCGGCATCGGCTAAGTCGGAGGTGACAGGAGATGAAAAACATAAAAACGATTTACAAGTGGATACTTATTTCTGTCATCCTTCAGACCGCATTCCTTTCCTGGCTGAATTACGTCTACCTTCCCAACAGGGGGCACTTTAAATCCACGATGTATGAAGCGGAGTTCCTCGCCGTCAAAAACCGGAGCTACAGACTGCCTGAGGGAGCGGACGATATCAGCGTGTCATATGACGGCCTCTATGCCGCTTACATGCTTGACGGGCAGATCGTGATCGCGGATTTGGACGGCGGCAGGGAAATAAAAAGGCTCGGGCCTGCCGGCGGGAAAATCACATACCACAGGTGGCTCCCGGACAGGGAAATGCTCATATATGCCATAAAGGAGCCGGAAGGCAGGAGCGGGCGTGTCCGGATATCCACGCATGACGTTATCCCCGACCTGGACAGGAGTTACCCGGACATAAAGGGCCTGCCCGAGGGCAGTGCCGTCATTGATATAGAACTGTCCCCCATGACCAACATAGTTTATCCGAAGATACAGACCAGCAAAACGAGAGTCAGGATCTACAGGTTCGATATAATGGACAACCTGAGCCTTATGTTCAAGACGGACCTTACAACAGTGGTAAAGGAAACGCTGTACTCCGACAACCTGGTATACCAGGTTGCCGGTGAAAGGACGCGCGTCAGGAACGGCAAAACCGGGAAAACCTCATATATTCCTGTGAAACAGGCCCACCTGCTGCTGGATATAGACGGCAGGGATGTCATATATGCGGGTATTACGGACAAGTCGGGCAGTGTATCGGAGATACGATACGGAAAAGCAGGGACGGAAGCGGCTGAATGGAACAGCATCAGCCTCAGTGATCCGGCAGCGGCAGATGACATAATGATCACGGCCGACGGGTCAGTTTATATAGCTGACCGGCAGGCGAGGACTGTCGAATGCGTGAAAGGCGTAGAAGGCCGGAAGGGCCAAACTGACGGATCATCCGAGAAGCAAAGCGGATCGGTCGGACAGGACGGATCGACCGGTCAGCGGAACGGTTTGTCCGATTTTAAGAATGGGCTCTCTGACTGGCTGGATGGTATGAAAGAGCAGTTGAACGGATCAAAACGGCAGAACAGGTCATCAGGCCGGAACAGCAGATCATCCGGCCAAAATAACATATCTACCGGCCAGCATGACGTATCATCCGGTCAGAACGGCAACGCATCCGGACAAAACGTCCCGGCATCCGCCCGACAGGGCGTGACGGCCGCACAGGACCGTAAGCTGATCAGGTACGAAGGCCGGCTCATCACGATGCTTGACCAGTACATCGTTTATCTCGACGGTGAAAACCTCGTGTTGAGAACACTGGAAAAATAGATCAGAATTATTCCGGACAATGCTCATGCCGTTGTTGCCTGTTTTATTATGAAAATTAAGGGTAACAATAATAGAAATGAAGCATTTATTTGACAGAAGGTTAACTGAAATGGCAGAAGGAAAAGCGTTAGCTTTGACAAAAGAGAATTTTGATGAGATACTGAACGGAACTGATAAACTTGTGGTCGTGGATTTCTGGGCTGCATGGTGCGGTCCGTGCAGGGCCGTTGCACCGATAATCGAGGAACTGGCCCGGGATTACGAAGGCAAAGCCGTGATAGGCAAGGTGAACGTTGACGAACAGAATGAGATATCATACAGGTACCGGATCATGAGCATTCCGACGATCATGCTTTTCAAAGGCGGACAGGTAGTTGATAAAGTCGTCGGCGCGAGGACCAAAAGCGAACTTGCAGAACTGATCGATAAGAACCTGTAATTTTTCGGTCTGGAACGTTTCCAGCCATATATTCCGCAGACCCGTTCCTCAAAAGATTATTTTTTATTCAGGCAGGAATTTGCGAATCGGTATTGAATATATAGAAAGAAGATTGCTTTGAGAAGGGGGATTCCTGTGGCTCGGGAAAAACGGTTTAGGACTTCTTTCATGGGAGGATTCAAGAAATCCGATGTAAATGCGTATATCGAACGGATGCTTAAAGAGTTCGATGAAAAACTAAAGAGTAAAGACGACGAAATTTCCGTACTCAGGAATCAGAACAGGGAACTGAAATCGAAGTATGAAGAGTTGCAGCAAAACGCCGATGAAATCAATGAAGCCAGGGTAAAGATAGGCGATGTGCTGATCCAGGCCAGGGAAAAAGCCGAAGCCATGCTGGAAGACGCCCGGGCCGAAGCCGCAGAGGAGAAAAGGCGGCTCGAGGAAGCCAACGAGCAGGAGAGGGAGAAGCTGGTCGATATCCGAAGCGATATAAGGAATATGAGAACGGAGATCGTGAAGCTGCTCAAGAAATACGAAGAACAGCTTTCGGAATATGACGGTCGTGTTACGGACATCCTGAAGGACGACGCGGAAGAAACGGCCGATACTGAAACGGCGGAGGCGGAAGCGGCAACAGCTTCGGATCATGGATCCGGTGCGGAGAACGCGCCCGGGTATTCAAATAATACATGGAACGGCGGATCTGCAGATTATTAGGCGACTTGTCAGCCGGAAGTCCGGAGTTTTTCCAAAAAACACTTGAAATTGCCGCAGGTAATTGCTATAATCTATGAAAATCACATATAACGGCGATGATGGGGAAGAGTAGTCCTGTGAATTTCAAAGAGAGCCGGAGGTCGGTGCGATCCGGTAAAGGAGCAGGATGAAGGCAGCCCTGGAGCACTGGCTTGAAAAACCGGAGTCTTGAGACAGCCGGGCAAAAGTCAGCGTGGCCTCACGTTACAGGGGAAGGGCATTGGAATGTGCCCGGAATGAGAGAACGCTTACAGCGTTAATTAGGGTGGTACCGCGGATTGCTCCTTCGTCCCTTGCAAGGGATGAAGGAGTTTTTTGTTACCACGGCTTCGGCAGGCTGATGCCGCCGGAGCTGGCCGGATCAAAGCCGGTCGTATCGAAGCCGGCTGTGTTGAACCGATATTTTGCATTATTAATTTGTAATAATTTTATATCAGGCAAAACGCGCAGAAGGGGTGTTCATTATGAGCAGCAAGATGGAAGAAATCCTTGAGATCCTCGAAAAAAATGCAAGGGCGAGCGTTGAAGAAATTGCCCTCATGCTCGACATGAGCGTTGAAGAAGTACAGGCGGCGATAAGGAAGCTGGAAGAAGACAAGGTCATAGTCGGCTACAACACGCTTATAAATTGGGACAACTCCAACAAGGAAACAGTTACGGCACTCATCGAGTTAAGGGTCACTCCCCAGAGAGGCCAGGGCTTTGACAAGATCGCAGAGCGCATATACAGGTACCCGCAGGTCAAGGCATGCTACCTCATGTCCGGCAGCTTCGACCTGACTGTGATCATAGAAGGCAAGAACATGAAGGAAGTGGCCTTGTTCGTGGCCGAGAAGCTTGCTCCGCTGGAGGGCGTGGTCAGCACCTCTACCCACTTTGTATTGAAAAAATACAAGAACGACGGCGTGATATTTGAAGAAAACGGCAAAGACGAAAGAGAGGCGCTGAGACTATGAACCTTCAGGAAATGATAAAGCCGACGGTCAGGAATATGCCGCCTTCCGGCATCAGGAAGTATTTCGACCTGCTGAATGAAATGAAGGACGCCATTTCCCTGGGCGTGGGCGAGCCTGATTTCGTCACCCCCTGGGCGATCAGGGAAGCCGGTATATATTCCCTTGAAAAAGGCCATACCCATTACTCCTCCAATCCCGGGTTCATCGAGCTAAGGAGGCAGATTTCACGGTACGTGGCAAAGAAGTACAACGTGGAATATGATCCTAAAACGGAGATCATAGTGACTGTCGGCGCCAGCGAAGCGATAGACATTGCGCTGAGAGCGCTCGGCGGACCTGGCGACGAGGTCATCATACCTGAGCCCAGTTTTGTCGCATACAAGGGATGCACCATGTTTACCGGGGCGACTCCGGTCGTCATAGAACTGAAAGAAGAAGACGAGTTCAGGCTCAAACCGGAACAACTGGAAGAGGCTTTGACGGAAAGGACGAAGGTTGTCATCCTCCCGTACCCGAACAACCCCACAGGCGCCGTGATGCGGGCCGATGACCAGAGGAAGATCGTCGATGTGCTTAAGGACAGGGATGTGATAATCATATCCGACGAGATATATGCCGAACTTACTTACAGCGGAAAGCACGTTTCATTCGCAAGTTATCCTGAAATCAAGGACAAAACGATCCTGATCAACGGTTTCTCAAAGGCATTTGCAATGACCGGATGGAGGATAGGTTACGCCTGTGGGCCCCATGTACTCATCGAGGCAATGAATAAAATCCACCAGTATGCCATAATGTGTTCGCCGACAATGGCCCAGTACGCCGCATCTGAGGCTCTCAACAGCTGTGAGGATGAAGTGCAGGCGATGGTCAGGGAATACAACAGGAGAAGGCGCGTAATGGTCAAGGGATTCAGGGACGCCGGACTCAGCTGCTTCGAGCCGATGGGCGCGTTCTATGTGTTCCCCAGCATTAAATCGACGGGCATGACATCCGACGAATTCTGCGAGAAACTCCTCATGGAGGAGAAGGTGCTCACGGTACCGGGCACAGCTTTCGGCGCCTGTGGCGAGGGCTATATCAGGGCCACATACGCCAACTCGTACGAGAATATCGCCGAGGCAATGAGGCGGATCAAAAGGTTCGTAAGCAGGCACAGGAAATGAGACCGGGCCGCATGTTGTAAGCAGGTACAGGAAAAATGACAGTGCTGTGTGCGTGATGAACAGATGCAGGAAATTTGGCAAGGCTGCACACGATAGCTGGTACAGAAAGTGAAACTAGCCTGAATGTGGTAAGCAGGTAAAGGGAACGTGACAAAGCTATGTATGATAAGCCAGTACACGAAGCGTGACAAGGCGGCTTGTAA
The DNA here is from genome assembly GCA_035361135.1 of Clostridiales bacterium. GTDB lineage: Bacteria > Bacillota > Clostridia > Acetivibrionales > DTU013 > DTU013. The sequence goes on from DAOSCC010000023.1 coordinate 7,944, forward strand.
AACACTGGCAGGCACTGTCCTCCTGTACCACTAGCTTTATCTTTCTGAACTATTACTCTGTCCTTATATACCGCTGTGCTACTGCACCGCTTAACGCTATCCTTCTGTACCATTTTTTCATTTATGGGCGCTGGAAAGGTCTGACTTCAAACTTTTCTATGTTTTTTGTACCAAATTTTCGTTTATGGGCGCTCAAGTTAAGAGTCAAGCTTCTTTTTACATCAATAATTGCAACAAAGCGGGCTTTATGTAAACAAGAAAGCTATAAAATGGTAACTTTAACAAAAATTACAGCCCATAAACGAAAAAACGGTACAAATTGCGCTCAAAAACATACATTGCTTCTAACAGGTAATAAAGTCCTCAAGTGATTATGCATCTGTTCAAACTTCCTGGTACGTATGTGTATACGTTTGCCGAGGCGGGCGGCGAGATTATGCGCAAAATCTCTGCATGCATTTTTATCATATAATTGAATGGTGTTCATGTGTAAGATTTCAATGCCTTGTCTCCCGAGGATGGCTGAACGTACTGAGTCCTTGCCCTGTTCTGATGGCCTGTTGTGATGAGCAAAACTGTCATATTCGACCCCTACCTTTGCTTGCTTGAAATACAGGTCCACAAAGCAGCGATCTTGTTTCAGACGTATGCTCATATCATTGTTCAGCTTAACTTCATAGTTGAAAATGGCGCCTCTCATGCCATAACCACCCAATACGTATGGCAGCGTCAGGATCATATATGCTAGTGATTCCATAATCGATGCGGAACCGTTTTCTATATATTTAAGGGCTCTTAACGCTTTTTTATGTCCCCGATGTCCCGGGGTTTTTGAAACGAATTTTTCAAGCTTTTGCTTTGTCGTAACAGCCAATGACGGGTTGCCGGGCGGGTGCGAGCACAACTGCAAACCTAACAGGATCAGGCGATGAATATCCAACCTGTTTGCAAGTTCCAAAAACAGCAACTCCGGTGATGATACTCTTTTCCCGTTAAGTGTTTTTACTGATTTCTCCGGTAGAACCAGTTTTGTTGAACGGACTTTTTTGCCGTTAATGCGGAAACGCGCATTATAACTGTTGACTGTTATATCGGAGCTGTCACAGCCCAGGGCATCGTCCCCGATAACAGATTCGATATATGGTATATTCCACATCATTGCAGCCGAAAAGTGACTAATATGCCCTTTCATATGAATATAGTGCAGCATTTTTCGCCGGATGTCAAATAATGGGAAATAGCATCAAGTTAAAGTTTCCTCTCACTTATGCCTTTTACATAATCGGGTTCGGACCAGGTTTCTGACCGACGCTCCGCTCTTTCGGAATATCGCTCCACTCTTCATACCAACGATTCACTCTTTCGTACTAGCACTCCGCTCTCAGAACGTATTCCCGATAACATCGAAAAAGGCAGAGCCACTGGATATAACGTATCTCTGAAAGAGTTGCGTCACAGTTTATCCCTGCGCTGTGAAGGGCCCTGGACAACTGCTTTTTCGTGAACAGGTGACGGAGCCCGTACTTTAAGCCGGCAGTGACAAACCGCTCGTAAGCTTTCTGCTGATTCTCAGGGATATCCGGCAGGCTTTTTTTCTTCAGATGGAACAGCACCACGTCGTTACATGCCAAAAAAGTGAGAACTGTCCCCATAAAAAACTTTTACAACCGCCCGTTTTCTGTTATAGTATATAGGTGCATTGTCACAATCTATATAAAAATATAATAGAAGAGAAAAAACAAAGGAGTTGATCAGGATGCTTGAACTGGAACAGTTCAAACAGGAAATCGAGAGCCTGGGCAAAGATATAAAGGAAATGGGGGCTTCTCTTTGACATCGCCAGGCTGAAACTCGAAATCGAGGAACTGGAAAACAAGGCTGCAGAACCGGATTTCTGGAATGATATCGAGAACTCCCAGAAGGTCCTGCAGAGAACGAAGACTTTGAAGACAAAAGTCGAAACCTATGAAAAACTGCTTTCGGATCTCGAGGATCTCAAAGTCCTCAATGAACTGGGCATCGAAGAGCAGGACGAATCGGTCATACCTGAAGTGAAGCAGGAACTGGAGAGACTTAAGGACTCATACAGCAAGCTCAAACTCGAAACACTGCTCAGCGGCCCATATGACAGGAACAACGCCATTATGACGCTGCATGCGGGGGCGGGCGGCACGGAGGCGCAGGACTGGGTGCAGATGCTGCTCAGGATGTATACCCGATGGGCCGAAGACCACCAGTATGAGGTCAAAACGCTGGATTACCTGGACGGGGATGAAGCCGGGATCAAAAGCGTGACGATACAGATAATCGGCGAAAATGCATACGGATACCTCCGTTCCGAGAAGGGGGTACACCGTCTCGTCAGGATATCGCCGTTCGACGCATCGGGCAGGAGGCACACATCTTTCGCATCGGTGGATGTGATGCCGGAACTGGATGAGGAAATAGAGGTTGAGATAAACCCTGAAGACCTCAAGATAGATACCTACAGATCCAGCGGCGCGGGCGGCCAGCACGTCAACAAGACCGAATCGGCCGTAAGGATCACACACATCCCGACAGGCATCGTTGTGGCATGCCAGAATGAGCGGTCGCAGATACAGAACAGGGAGACCGCGATGAAAATGCTCAAGGCAAAGCTGCTGGAACTGAAGGAACGTGAACAGAAAGAGAAGATCGAAGACCTCAAGGGCGTCCAGATGGACATCGCCTGGGGCAGCCAGATAAGGTCGTATGTATTCTGTCCATACACGATGGTGAAGGACCACAGGACCAACTACGAGACAGGCGACGTGCAGGCAGTGATGGACGGAGATCTGGATAAATTCATACATGCATATCTTTCAATGAAGCAGTAATGGGGATGCCGGCTCGGCGTCCCCGCTTCCGAAGAGGTATCGGAGCATGGTTTACAATAAGTTTTCGGATTACCTTAAAAAAAGATATGGGGCAAAAGTATACAAACTGCCCGTCAGCCTGAGTACGAGCTGCCCCAACAGGGACGGCACTGTCAGGATGGAAACGGACGCCGTGATCAGGACACAGACGGATGACGGCGGCAGCCGCGCGGAAAATTACGACGACACCGTAGACTGCGCTGTTGACGAAGGATCATACTGCGGCTGCATTTTCTGCGGCATCGAGGGATCAGGCTTCGAGACGCTGCCGGCGGAAAACAGCATCAGGGAACAGCTTGAAACCAACATGCGCTATATTGGCGAAAAATACAGCGCTGAAAAATTTATCGCATATTTCCAGAACTATTCAAACACCTACCTCCCTTTCGACAGATTCTCAAAAGCCATGAACGAAGCGTGCATCGAAGGGATAGTCGCCCTTTACATCGGGACCAGGCCCGACTGCATCGACGACAGGCGCGTGGACTTCCTGAAGCAGTTAAAGGAAGAGAAAGGCGTCGACATCGTTATCGAGCTTGGGCTGCAGTCTGTTAATCACCATACCCTTCGGTGGCTCAACAGGGGCCACGGCCTGGCCGAGTTCATCGACGCCGTGCTCCGGATCAAAAGAGCAGGCCTTGAGGTCTGCGTCCATATGATAAACGACCTGCCTGCAGATGATATCTGCGACGTCATCGAGGCGGCAAAAGTGCTTTCTGCCCTTGGAACGGACCAGGTCAAGTGCCACTCGCTGTACATACTTGAAAACACCGTGCTGGGCCGGGCTTACAAGGAAGGCAGGTTCGCGCCGCTAAGCATGGACGAGTTCATCGAAAGGACCATCAGCTTTCTTGAATACCTGGACCCGGATATCGTGGTCCAGCGGCTTATCGGAAGGTCGCCTTCCGGCAGGTCGCTATTCTGCAACTGGTATACCAGCTGGTGGAAGATCCATGATATGATAGTCGAAAAGATGGTAAAAGAAGGGCGGTACCAGGGGAAGTATTTTGATTATCTCAACGGCCATGCGCTGAAGCATTTCAAAGACGTGTAAAGTACAAAAGCCCTCAAAAACGTATAACCTGTGAAAAAAGACATGCCTGCAATAAGCATATAACTTATGGAGAAAGCAAGGCGTGTGAAAAATGATAAGCCCGAAAATAAAAGACCTTAACAAATGGATCGCTCAGATTGACTACTTAAGCGGGAGTGTGTGCAAATTGGAGTATCTTAAGAATGTTATCAAAGGTATCGTGATCGGGATCGCCATGATGGTGCCGGGCGTAAGCGGCGGAACAATGGCGATCGTGCTTGGGATATATGACAGGCTGGTCCACAGCGTTGCGACTATTTTCAGGGATTTTAAGAACAACCTGCTGTTCCTTGTACAGGTGGGGATTGGAGGAGCAGCCGGAGTACTCATCTTCAGCCGCCTGATGGAAGGCGCGATGACCAGCTATCCGTATATAATGCGGTATCTTATCATGGGCGTCATCATAGGCGGACTGCCGCTGCTCTTCAAAAAGGCGGCGGAGAGTCGTTCCGGTGTGCGCGGGGAAAAAGCCTGCGCCCGGGAAGACGGATACTATATAAAGGAAGACAAAGCAGGCAGGCGGGAGAGCAAAGCTGCCGTCCGGGAGAGCACGGCACGCCCGCAAAAAAGCAGAGATACTGTGACCGCAGGCAAAGCAGATGTGCTGAAAAACGGACCCTCCGCGCAGAGTGTATGGAGCCGTGCCTCCGATTACATATTCCTTGCGCTTGGTGCAGCCATAGTCATGCTGATGTCGCTTGAGCCCGAGGCTATGATAGACATGGCGACCGATGGGAGCCTGACTAGTTATATTTTCCTGGTGATCTCGGGATTCATTATCGCTGTCGGAGTCGTGCTCCCGGGCATAAGCTGGTCGTTCATGCTTTTGGTGCTCGGGATGTACGAGATCACGCTCAACGCTATAAATACTTTCAACATCCCGTTCCTTATCCCGCTGGGCATTGGCATAGCCCTCGGGACATTCGGCACTGCGAAAGCAGTTGAGAGATTCCTGCAGAAATATCCGAGAAAAACATATATGCTCATAATCGGTTTTGTTGCAGGTTCTCTGGCGGAAGTATACCCCGGCATCCCCCGGGGCTGGCAGCTGCCGGCATCCGCCGCGGCATTCATCGTTGGTTTCGCAGCGATCTTCATCCTCGGCAAAAAGGGATTTGCGGAATAATCGCGTAAAAGCTTTGCCGGGATATGCATATAAGGGGATTCGCGAGCATTTAAATGAATATGCGCGATTATACGAATAATACAAAAGAGACCATCGAAAATGTTCGTGTTTTGTGTTTTTATTGGTTGACAAAATGAGTTCTCATTTGATAGTATTAGAAACGTGAAAGGAATATTGGAATAACGACGTGAAATGCTTGAAATATAAGGGTCCGGAGGACTTTGACCATATGAACGTTTTTTAGCGGGCAGTTACAGTTTTACGTAAGCATAATGTACCAACCCAGTATAACTCAGGAATGAAAGTACGAACATTGGCGTCTTGCGGTACAGGCTTGACCGGGCGTGCCGAACGTCCGTTAAGTAATTATCTCTTAAATCTCATGGGAGGGGAATTTTATGTTGGACAAGCTGTTCGGACTCAAGGCTCAGGGTACGAATGCCAGGACTGAGATCGTAGCAGGCATAACCACATTCATGACGATGGCTTACATCATCTTCGTGAACCCGAGCATACTCAGCCAGACTGGCATGGACTGGGGTGCCGTATTCGTAGCGACGATCCTGGCGGCTGCCATCGCAACGTTCATCATGGCTTTCGTGGCTAACGTACCGTATGCGCAGGCACCAGGAATGGGGCTCAACGCCATGTTCACCTACGTGGTGTGTCTTGGAATGGGACTGCCCTGGGAACAGGCATTGGCAATCGTTTTCATCTGCGGTATTATCAACATCGTCATTACAGTCACAAAAATCAGGAAAATGATCATCTATGCGATCCCGAAATCCCTGCAGTACGCAATCAGCGGCGGTATCGGACTGTTCATCGCATACATCGGTCTGATCGGCGGCCACATCCTCAGCTTTACGCCTGACGGAGAAGCAAATGCAGCCGGCGCTTTCAGCAAAATAGTACCTTCGATAGTGGACTTTACAAGCCCTGATTCGATCCTGACGATCATCGGACTGGTAATAATCGTAGTATTGATGCTCCTCAAGGTCAAAGGTGCGATCCTCATCGGAATTATCGCAACTACGCTGATAGGCATACCGATGGGAGTAACACAGCTTCCGGAATCTTTCTCATTCACAGTGCCGAGCCTTGCGCCGACATTCTTAAAGCTTGATATTGCAGGACTGTTCAGTGATACTTCTCAGTTATTCAGGATACTTGCACTCATACTGACATTCAGCCTTGCCGATACGTTCGATACCATAGGGACATTCCTCGGCACCGGCAGGAAGACAGGCATATTCGACCAGTTGGACGAAGAAGCGCTCCGCAATGGCAAAGGATTCTCTTCCAGGCTTGACAGGGCGCTGTTCGCTGACGCAACTGCAACATCCATCGGTGCTCTGCTCGGTACCAGCAACACTACCACGTATGTTGAAAGTGCAGCCGGTATAGCAGTAGGCGGAAAGACCGGTCTGACATCTGCAACGGTCGGAATACTGTTCCTGCTGTCGCTCTTCCTCTCGCCTATCGCAGCAATGGTTCCTTCGGCAGCTACCTCGGCAGCACTTATAATCGTCGGTATACTGATGGCAGAATCCATTGGAAAGATCGCATGGGACGAACTGGAAGAAGCAATACCCGCATTCTTCACAGTAGTCGTCATGCCTTTGGCTTACAGCATCACGACAGGTATTCAGGTAGGATTCGTATTCTACTGCTTAACCAAGATCTTCACCAAGAAGGCAAAAGAAGTGCATCCCATTATGTACATCGTTACGGTGATCTTCCTGCTGGATTACCTGATCAAGGCGCTGTAATCGTGACAATAAAATGCATTTCAATGATGAAGTCCGTCATATCAGGCGGACTTCTTTAGCATAAGGAAGATTTTTGTATTACAATATATGTATATATCGTTTGTGCGATAAGATTTACATATGCATAACCGGGGAGGAAGCAATTTATGGCGACAACTGCGGATAAAGGCGTGAAAAAAGGGCCTAAAGCTGCACTGGTGATGGGCAGCGATTCCGACTATCCTGTACTGAAGGATTGCATCAAAACATTGAAGGACTTCGGAGTGGAAACAGAGGTGCTGGTCTGCTCGGCACACCGCACGCCGGACAAGGCCGCCCGCTTTGCTTCTGAAGCTGAGTCCAGCGGCATAGAAGTGATAATAGCAGCAGCAGGTAAAGCTGCGCACCTTCCGGGAGTCCTCGCGGCATATACGCCGCTTCCGGTCATAGGGGTACCGGTCAGGTCATCGACGATGGACGGACTCGACTCATTGCTTTCCATCGTGCAGATGCCTCCGGGGATACCCGTTGCGACTGTCGCAATAGACGGAGCTGTAAACGCGGCGCTGCTGGCGGTCCAGGTGATGTCAGGAACACATCCCGAACTGCGTGAGAAGATGCGGCAATACAAGGCTAAGTTGGCAAGGAAAGTGGAAAAGAAAAACGAAGAACTGCAGAAGAAGCTCCGGGAAGAAGGGTTATAGGCAGAAGTGTCGCTGCACTTTCTGCAGTAAGTACAGAATATTGAGCAATGTTTGATGCCCAAAATGAAAATTCATTGGAGGATGATTTTGCATGATCGACTACAAAGCGGCCGGCGTTGATGTAGAAGCCGGTTACGAAGCCGTAAGGCTGATGAGGGACGATGTAAGGCGTACATTCAGGCCCGAGGTGCTTACCGATATAGGCGGCTTCGGAGGACTGTTCGCACTGGACAAGGCCAAGTACGAGGAACCGGTGCTGGTGTCGGGTACGGATGGCGTCGGTACAAAGCTGAAGATCGCGTTCATGATGGACAGGCACGACACGGTGGGCATCGACGCTGTGGCAATGTGCGTCAACGATATCGTATGCGGAGGAGCCGAGCCGCTGTTTTTCCTCGATTACATAGCCT
>DAOSCC010000024.1:0-15603 GCA_035361135.1 Clostridiales bacterium
GGCCCTGCCAAAGGCGGTATCAGGTTCCATCCCAATGAGACCGTTGATACGATCCGCGCCCTCTCCATGTGGATGACATGGAAATGCGCGGTTGCAGATATCCCGCTTGGCGGCGGCAAAGGCGGAATAATTTGCGATCCCAGGACCATGTCGGAACGTGAACAGGAACAACTGTGCCGCGGCTATGTACGCCAACTGGCGCGCAATATGGGCCCCAACCTGGACGTGCCTGCTCCTGACGTCATGACGAATGCCAGGCACATGCTCTGGATGCTGGACGAATATGAAGCAATCAACGGCGGCAGGTATCCCGGAACGATCACGGGCAAACCCGTAGGCATGGGAGGATCCCTCGGAAGGACTGAAGCCACAGGCTTCGGCGTTATCTATGTCCTCCGCGAGGCGCTTAAAAAACTGAATATGAAGCCTGAAAGCACAACGGCCAGCATCCAGGGATTCGGCAACGTCGCCCAGTATGCAGCTAAAATGTACAGCCAGCTTGGCGGTAAGATAGTCGCCATCTCCTGCTGGGACAACACGGATAAGAAAGCATACACTTACCGCAAGGCAGACGGTATCAACTGTGACGAGCTCGTTTCCATCACCGATTCATTCGGATCCATAAACAAGGAAAAGGCAAAGCAACTTGGCTATGAGATCCTGGATGGCGGAGCATGGATCGGGCAGGACGTTGATATCATCATCCCGGCAGCCCTGGAGAACCAGATCACAGCCGAGAATGTGAACAGGATAAGCAGGCAGGTTAAGATAATAGTCGAGGCTGCCAACGGGCCGACGACCACCGAAGCAGACAAGGTCATCAACGACCGCGGCATATTCCTTGTACCTGATTTCCTGGCAAATGCCGGAGGAGTCACCTGCAGTTATTTCGAACAGGTACAGTGCAACATGAATTACTTCTGGGACAAGGACGAAGTCCTGACAAAGCTCGACAGGGTCATGACTTCAGCTTTCCATGCAGTATACGACCTGTCCGTAAGCAGGAAACTCAACATGCGCGACGCAGCTTATGTCATCGCTATAGAGCGTGTGGCCAAAGCAGTGAAAAGCCGCGGCTGGACCTGACATAAATTTCCTTTCGTCATGTGCATCATAAATACACGCTCCTGTACAAAAAATAAGCACAGTCTGACTTGATCAATTTTAAGGAGTGATGCACATGATCGACAAAAGGAAAGCCGCCGGCATCATACTGGCAGGAGCCCTGGTTTTCACCGGGACTGTCTCGCTTGCCGCCAATGAGCCGGCGCAGCAGACGCCTCCCTGTAAGGCGGAGAATGTACCGGCATCCCCGGTGACCCGGGAACAGGTAAAGGAACGCATCAATAATGCTCTTGACAAACTTGTCGATGACAAAGTCATCACACAGGAGCAGAAAGACGCGGTGCTGAAGGCAATGGAAGCAAGGCGGCCGTGCAAAGTCAAAGAAAGAGACGGGAAACCGGGAGATAAAGGCGGAAAACCAGGGGACAAGCGCTTAAGATGCAGCAAACACGGAGTGCTTCAGGACCTGGTAAAGGACGGGACCATTACGCAGGAGCAGGCTGACGCGATCAGGGAAGCGATCAGGTCTGTATACAAAAGCATAAAAAAACCGGAGTGATTCCGGTGAAAAAGATCCGGGCCCTCAAACGGGTCCGGATCTTTTTAGTATAGTTATCAATGCTGCGTTCAAATTCTATAAATGATATAGACCATCATACAGTTGATAATATCATCACAGCCATATCCTGTAGTTGCCGCTGAGAGCCAGCATGGCAAAGAAATACAGGCAGTTGTCGTAATAGCGCCTGACTCCAGTGCGGACAGGAGTATTCCACAGCAGTTCGACGCATTTCCGCCTGTTCTCCGTGTCGTTCGCAGCAAGCGAAGCCATCGCGTTGGTCGCTAACAGCCCGACAGGATGCAATGCTTTTTCCTCCAGCGGCGTACCGTCGATGGCATACATGCGGTAATCGGCATTCGCACCCATCGGGGCAAAAAATGCCTGTATCCTGTCGGCCTCTGTACGCTGCCATTCATCCTTTCCGAACCATTCGTAATCAAGCCCTATATTGGCGGCTACACGGTAAGAATCGCTGTAAAAGTGGTGGTGGCCATATCCCCATGGAGCTTTACGGGGCCTTCCGTCAAACTCCGAATACTCGGGCGCAAGCCCTGTCACAGGATGGCATGCGGTTTTGAGGAAGCGTCTGCTGGCTTCGGCAGCCTCTTTCCAGAAATCGCTGTCCTCCGGATTTCCCATTATGGAAAACAACTCATAGAAATGCGGCAGGTGATACGACGGATCTGTATAGGGGCTTTCAGGAATGAACTTGATCAGTTTAAGGTTCGGTTCCCACATCGGATCACCGACACCGTCTTCTCCCTTATGTACGACTTCTCTCAATATATTCCTGGCCTGCCTGCTGTAATCGAACGGCTCCGGTCCGTCGCCCCAGCGCTTCGAAGCAAAAAGCAGAGCCATGGCGAAATACTCCTCGCCGTCCGGCGCGGGCCCTTCTGCACGCCTTGTACCGTCCGAATTCAGCGACCACGCAAAATACCCTTTATATTTGCCGGAACGGTGGAGCATATATGTATATGTCCATTTCCAGATCCGGTCGAACTCTTCCTTCTTGTCCATCTGCACGCACATCATCATGCCGTAGGACATGCCTTCCGTGCGCACGTCGTTATTGCCGGTATCCAGTATGTATCCCATGTCATCGCCGACGGGCCAGTAAATCCTGGTGTTCTCATCCCCGTAGAACAGCTTGTTCCATGTGTCTTCGACCCTGTTTCGGATCTCTTCCTCATCGTACCCGTATTCACTGAAAACATTCCTGTACTTACCCGTATAAAACGCGCCTTTCATCCGCTCATCCTCCCATCAGCAAAAGATAACCCATATAAAAGCCTGCGCCACGATATGGGCACGATTGGAATACTGCACACTATAATTCTTCCGTAGATATATCCAGTTCTACCGTATCGTCTCCGACCAGCAGGGGAATGCAGATGGTCCTCATCCTGCTCTGAGATATATGGATATTTTCGCCTGTCAGCAGCGACGGCGGCGTTATGTCGATCTGTATGCCCCTGTTGTACAGCAGCGTCGCCGCATTTCCCATGATCATGTTTGCCAGTTCTGCGATGGCGCTTTTAGACATGTCATCAAGTTCGGTCACAGGCATGCCCATCATCATGCTGGAAGCCAGCTTCAGCCCGAACTCCTTTTTCATCGAGAAGTTCGCCTGTCCGCGGATCTTTCCTGTCAGGCCCACCATTATTATTATGTCTTCGCTTCTGTAGGAGGAGGTTTTAAGATAAACCTTTCCTAGTTTTGCATCCATCGATGCTATCTGTCTGAAAACTGTCTGACTTGCTTCGATAAATGGATTGATATACTCGACATTCATTTAAACACCTCACATTTAAGCATATTTCTTTCGGATGTACTATTTAGTATTCTATATCCGAGAATAAAATCCTTCCTTTCCGGACTTTTTTCGCTCTTTTTTGACATTTATTTGTATCCGCTGCAGCATAAATCAAGTTATGTTTATATATAACACCAATACAGATAACAATAACACCGGATCGTATTAAATTTTTCAATTTTATCAGGTTTTCGCCTTGGGTTTGACTGCAACAGCCGCAAGATATGAAAAGAAAACGGCTGCAGCGACACCGGCGGCAGTAGCCCTGATACCGCCCGTGAATGCGCCTAACAGGCCGTATTTATCGACTTCGTTGAACGCTCCCCTGGCAAGGCTGTACCCAAAGCCTGTCAGCGGGATAGTAGCACCGGCGCCGCCGACTTCCACTATGCTCTGATATATCCCCAAGCCGGTCAGCACCACCCCGAGCGATACGAACAGGACCAGTATCCTTGCCGGCGTCAGCTTGGTCTTGTCGATGAGCACCTGGCCTGCTGCGCAGATAAGTCCCCCTATTACGAAAGCGTTTATATACTGCATGATCGTTTCCCGCATCACTGATCTCCTCCTTCGGTATTTTCCACTGCAACCGCATGGGCTATACACGGGATCGTCTCTCCCTGCTGGACGCTTGTCGGACTGAGCAATGCTCCCGTGGGCACGAAAAGGATCCTGTTCAGTTTCCCTTTTTTCAGCCTGTCATAAAGGAAACCGGCAAAAACCGTCGCGGCACAGCCGCAGCCGCTTCCGCCCGCATGCGGGTCCTGCTTCTGGTCATAGATCATAAGGCCGCAGTCGTTCAGGATGCCGCCTATGCGTATGCCGTTCGAAGAAAGCAGATCGTCAAGTATGCGTTTGCCGACCACGCCCAGGTCGCCGGTCACGATCATGTCATAATAGTCATGAGGCAGGCCCGTGTCCTCGAAATGCGCATATATCGTGTCGGCGGCTGCCGGCGCCATCGCCGCGCCCATGTTGTTCTGGTCCTTTATGCCCATATCCACGATCTTTCCGGTCGTGATCCTGGTTATATACGGACCGTCCCCTTCCGCCGTCAGAATAACGGCGCCCGAGCCCGTCACTGTCCACTGAGCCGTCGGCGGCCTCTGGGATCCCAATTCCAGCGGGAACCTGAACTGCTTCTCCGCAGAACAGAAATGGCTCGACGTCAGGCATGCCACGTTGGAGGCAAAACCTCCGTCAATCAGCATCGCTCCAAGCTGCATAGCCTCTCCTATAGTCGAACATGCGCCGTATATCCCGTAAAATGGCACGTTGGATTCACGTATGCCGAAATTTGCGGCGATACACTGGTTCAAAAGGTCGCCGGCAATGACAAAGTCAAGCGCATCCATCGGCATGGACGCTTTTGCGACGACCTTTGCAAGCACTTCCCTCACGAACTTGCTTTCTGCCTTCTCCCAGCTTTTTTCTCCCCAGAATTCATCATCCACCGCCTGGTCGAAATAATCTGCGAGAGGCCCTCTTCCCTCTTTCGGCCCTACAATGGATGCCGTTGCATATATCGATGGAGGGTTCTGCATCTGAAACGTCTGTTTACCGGTTTTTTTCTCAAACATGCACGTTTCTCCCTTTCAACGTCAGGATCTTAGCAGATAATGGATTATTCCAAAGATGATGGACATGGATATCCCGTATACCAGGACAGGCCCGGCTACCAGGAACATCCTTGCGCCTACTCCGAGCACATAACCTTCACTCTTGTATTCTATAGCCGGAGACGCTATTGAATTTGCAAATCCTGTGATCGGCACTATGGACCCGGCTCCTGCGAATCTGCCGATGTCATCGTACAGGTTCAGCGCCGTCAGTGAGACTCCGATCAGTATCATGACTATCGATGTGAGCGAAGACGCGGTATCCTGGTCGAGTCCCATGTTTTTGAAGGAATTAAGGAAAAACTGGCCGATTACACAAATAAAACCGCCGACCATAAATGCCCTGAGGACGTTCCTTGCCGTTTTTGAATCAGGGGACACCTTGTCGACGTATTTCCTGTATTCGTCTTTCGTCATAACCCGCTGCACAGGCTGTCTCCTCCTTCGGTCATATTGGTAACGAGAGCTCCCTGATGACGAAAACCCCGTTCGAGGGGATCTTGCTGCTCCTGGCCGAGAGCGTCAGCCAGATCACCGCTGCGATGAGGATTATGAAAAGGATCGCAAAAAGCACCTTGTACCTGTTCAGAATGATAAGCATGGTATACACTCCGATTTATCCGATTTTAATTTTATTATTGGAACATTGGAGAAAAGTATGCGCGGAAATTTTGCGCCGGCTGCAAAATGTGCCGGCAAGCCGCGCATTTATATTTGATATGGCTGCGTCACCTGACGCTTATGCGGTTTCGGATGTCTTCCAGTATCTTTTTTTCGATCCTTGAGACCTGGACCTGTGAAATGCCCAGCATCCTTGCTATCTGGACCTGTGTCTTTTCCTTGAAATACCTGAGTATTATGATTTGCTTTTCTCTCGGCTTCAGCGTATCCATAACTTCTCTCAGCGCTATCCTGTCGATGATATCCATCTCGTCGTCACTGCATTCGTCATTGAGCTTGTCGATGAGCATCAGCGATGAACTGTCCCCTTCGTTTATCGGGCTGAACAGCGACTCCGGCGAATGCCCGGCTTCGATAGCCATTACGATCTCATCCATCGGTATATCCAGGCGCTGGGCCAGTTCGCTTATGGTAGGCTCCCTACCAAGTTCCTTGACCAGTATTTCCTTTACTATCCGGACCTTGTTGGATACTTCCTTCAGCGACCTGCTGACCTTTATGATGCCGTCATCCCTGAGGAATCTCTTTATCTCGCCTATGATCATGGGAACGGCATATGTGGAGAACCTTACATCGTATGATGTGTCAAATTTGTTTATCGCTTTAATGAGCCCGATGCACCCTATCTGGAACAGATCCTCTGTCTCGTGCCCCCTGTTCTGGAACCTGCGCACGATGCTCCACACAAGGCCTATATTGTTCTCGACAAGCATGCTCTGGGCAAGCCTGTCTCCCCCCTTGGCCAACAGTATGAGCTCTGTCGTGTCCTTGTCCTTATATGCTTCTCTGTCGTTATATGTATCCTCAGCCATATATCCGAACTATCCCCCGCCTGATCATCATTCGTACAGGGCATTATGTCTACTATATGCATTTAATAACATTATTGCCAATAATTTACTGCTTCATGCAAAAAAAATAAAATTTCCGTTTTCATCAAGCAGAGAGCACGCTTCTTCATGATGAAAGCCTGCTCCTTCTCCGAAAAGCATCTTTACTTCTTCTCCGAACTGAATGTCTTGAAAAGGGTCACAGTGGTCCCCTCTCCCGGTTTCGACCTGACTTTTACCCTGTCCATAAAGCTTTCCATGACGGTGAATCCCATCCCGGAACGTTCCATTTCCGGTTTTGAAGTATACAGCGGCTGCATGGCAAGTTCGATGTCCTCTATGCCCTTGCCCTTGTCCGTAATTTCTATCTCGACGCTTCTGTCATACAGCCGGCAAACCATCGTGATGATGCCGATCTCGTTCTCATAGCCATGTATTATCGCGTTCGTAACGGCTTCAGACACTGCTGTCCGTACATCCGCCAGTTCCTCTATGGTAGGATCGAGCTGCGAAACGAAGGCGGCCGCCACCACCCTCGCGAAAGCTTCATTGCTCGATTTGCTCAGAAATTCAAGTTTCATTTCATTAACAGGCTGCATATGATTTTCTCCCCTTCAGATTCACTTAAGCAAAGAACATACGGCCATAACGAAGAACATGGACGTCACGCGCTATGGAGCGCTCTCATGGCATCATCCAGTTCATCATACACCGGCATGAGCTTCAATACCCCTGATATTTCAAGTATCTTCCTGATCCTGCTGTTCCTGCAGATGATCGCCGCCTTTCCCCCGAGCTTGCTGATGTTCGCATACCTGCCCACCAGGACGCCGATGCCGGAACTGTCCATGAAACTGAGACCCGTGAGATCGAATATCACGTCTCTCGTCGTGGCCTTGAACAGTTCCCTTTCGATTTTGCTTCGGGCATATTCAGCAAAGTGGTGGTCAAGTTCGCCGGAAAATGCTGCGATCAGGGTGGACCCCCTGTTAGAAAACCTTATTTCCAATACTATCCCTCCGAAAATTCCTTTGCGTTACTGTATTATTCTTTAAACTCCAGGAATTTCCTTCATAGAATTATGGAATAATTTGTAACTTGGATAAGTTTTTTATTTCAAATAACGACAAACTTCAGCTATCTTCTTCGCCGGCCTCTTCTTCCTTATGCTCAGGCGGTCCTCCCCTGTGTTTTTCCGCGATCCTGTCGAGTTTCCTCAGCCTGTGGTTCACACCGGACTTACCAAGCGGAGGGTTCAGCATCTGTCCCAGTTCCGTCAGGCTGAGGTCCTTGTGTTCCAGCCTGAGTTCCGCGATTTCGCGCAAGCCTGGCGGCAGCTTGTCCAGGCCGATATTTTCAACGATATAGAGGATGTTTTCCACCTGCCTGACTGAAGCGTTCACAGTCTTTCCAAGGTTGGCCGTCTCACAGTTCACTATCCTGTTCACATTGTTGCGCATGCCCTTGAGGATGCGTACATTCTCCAGTTCCATCAACGCCCTGTGGGCTCCGATCACGTTAAGGAAATCCACTATGTTTTCCCCTTCCTTGAGGTATGTCACATAGCTTCCCTTTCGTATGATCGTCCTTCCGTTCAGCCCGTATAAGGCCATCAGGCGTCTGATCTCATCGGCCTGTTCGGCGGTCCTGGACGTAAGCTCCAGGTGATATGTCTTTTCCGGATCGCTTATGGAACCTCCGGCAAGGAATGCACCACGCAGGAACGACTTGACGCAGCATGTCTGCTGCTGTTCGATTTTCCGGGCAAGCGCCAGTTCACACCGGTCGCCGTACGCCACGGCAGACATGCCCGTCTTTTTCAGCAGTATATCTGAACCGGACACCGATGTTATGAACAGCATATATGTGACATGCTTCTTAAGCTTCCTGCTTTTGCGGATCGTCACTTCAGGAACGATACCGCAGTATTTCCTTATGCTGCTGTATATCCAGCGGGCAAATGCCGCATTTTCCGTGGTTATCCTTATATTGAAGCCGTCTCCCGGCACCGGCGCTGCTGCGCCGTTGAGCCATACCACCGCGGCAAGCTCCGACAGCACACAGCATTCGTCCATGTTTTCCAGCCTGCACAGTTCGCCCTTGACCGACGACGAAAATGACAATTGCATCACCTCTGTTTTTATCTTATCCGATAGTCCGGTCCATGTTGATGTCAGCTAAGTCTATACTTATGCTCATATTTGAATCAATGCCGGCATTCATGCCTGCGCATCAGCATCCTGCCCGTGTCCGTCACGCTTCAGCACATGTCCGACATAAGCGCGGAGCACTTCCGCCACGCTCCAGGCCTGCGCGAAACAGCCTCTCGGCATATGCGGCTCATCGCCGTCGAATATCTCGGAAATGCTCTCAATGCAGGCATGGCGCATGTGATCGATGAAGGGCCTTATGAATTTCGCGGGCATATCGGCATAAACCGGGTCCCTGCCAAGCGTCCTTGCAAACGCCGTGATGAAATGGCCGATCAGCCACGGCCACACAGTACCCTGGTGATATGCCGAGTCCCTCTGGTACATATCGCCCAGGTAACGCCCCCTGTAATCTTCCGAGTCCCGCGAAAGAGTCCTGAGGCCGTATGCGGTATATAGCTCCTTCCAGACCTTCGCCACCACCTGCCGTGCCATTTCTCCGTCAATTACGGGATATGACAGGCTCACGGCCAGGATCTGGTTGGGCCTTACCCTCTTGTCCCTGGTGCCGCCGACAACATCGTACAGGTATTTGCCTTCTTCATACCAGAACACCCTGGTGAAGCTTTCCTTCACACGGTCTGCGATCCGTCCGTACCTGCCGGCGTCATATCCGAACGACCCTGATATGTTTTCCATTACTCTCAGCGCATTGTACCACAGCGCGTTTATCTCCACAGCTTTTCCATGCCTTGGCGTGAACACAGTATCGCCCGCCTTTGCGTCCATCCACGTCAGTTGGGTATCCCCGCTTCCGGCAGCTATGAGCATGTCTTCGTCCATGTGTATGCCATAGAGCGTTCCGTCGATATAACTGTCGATTATCTGCAGCATCGAATCATATAATATGTCTTTTACCAGGGCAGTGTCGCCTGTTTCTTCCACGTATTTGCAAATCGCTTCAAAATACCACAGGGCGGCGTCGACCGTATTGTAGACGGGCTCGCCTCCCCTGTCGGGGAACATGTTCGGTACAAGGCCGTGCCTTACATACCTGCTGAATGCTGCAAGGATATCGGCTGCATCTTCGTACCTGCCCGTTGGCAATGTCAGCCCCGGCAGAGAGATCATCGTGTCCCTTCCCCAGTCGGTGAACCATGGATATCCGGCGATTATGGTCTTTGAGTTGGTTGAACGCCTGTGTACGATAAAGTGGTCCGCGCTTCTGACCAGTGCCCGGTGGAAATCGTCGCTGCAGCCTGCGGTGAGGGACCCTATCCTTTTTATCTCGGCCTCGACGGCAGACTTCCCATACTGCGGATCCATGTATCCGCCTGCATTCCAGGCACGGCTTGCAAGAACGTCGGGCCCGTCCTGGCAAACGGTGCAGATGAAGTAAAAACATGTGTCGCTGCCCGCTTTTGCTGTTATCCTGAAAACACCGGGTATATAGTGGTCTTCGAAGGCATTTAGCCCCCTTTCACTCTCCACCGGGTAATACATGCCCTCGAACCAGCAGTCATCCAGGGCTTCGTAGCTGCTGCCGGCACATCCGACCAGTATCCTGAGGTCCAGGTCATAAGGCCGGATGACCGTGTGGTCATTCCCGTACGTCTGGTTGAACTTCATGTGATGTTTTGAGGAATCGCCGTGATAATCCCTGAAATTTACGAGCGGTGCAACTTTGATCTCTGCATCGTCGTTTCCGGTTATGATCCGGTAGCAGACTACCGCAGTATTTTCACCATAGACAAGCGAGACTGTTTTCTCGATGAGAACGTCCGCGATAGCATATGTGAAGACAGGCAGCGGATCAAGTTCGAAGCTTGCCTGGAAAAGGTATCCCGTATTGATATAGTTCCCTGTGGAAAAGGACGAAAGGCTGAATTCCTGGCCGTTGAGAGTCACGGTTTCATGCAGTTGGGACAGGACCAGGTGCCTTTCAACAGGAGGTTCGAGTGATGCAACCAACAGCCCGTGATATCTGCGGCTGCTGGCTCCGATGACCGTAGAAGAGGAAAATCCGCCTATGCCGTTCGTAAGGAGCCATTCCCGCTCGATGCCCCTGTCAAAGCTGCTCCATTCCGATTTACCGAACCTCATCCGCCCGCCCCCTCCTCTCGTTTCAGTCCGCCATAAGCACTATCAGCATGCCGGAATCAGTTCATCGTCTTTTAATGGCCATGTCTTCAATGGCGGCCTTGATCACGGCTTCCGCAAGCTTGTGCGGATCATGCCTTACAAGGTTGTTCCTGAGCGACGCATAATCGCCTTCTATGATCCTTATGCCTGCGTTCTCCACCGTCTCCCGGTCGATGACCACCTGGTCGGCTCCGTCGTTCTGATATTTTTCCCTTATGTCATCAGGAATAACCGAGTTGTTGACGATGCACAGGTCGATGATGCCCTTGCACGAATGGTCCTCCAGGGCCCTGATATGGTCGGAAACACTGTAATCTTCCGTTTCCGACGGCTGGGTCATCACATTGCATACGTATATTTTAAGCGCGTTGCTTCTTTGTATTGCCTGACAGATCCCCCTGACCAGCAGGTTAGGAAGGATGCTCGTATAAAGGCTGCCCGGTCCGAGCACTATAACATCTGCCTGGTCTAACGCATCAATTACGTCTTCAAGCGGCTCGGCGTCCGCAGGCTCCATGTACACCCTCTTTATCCTGCATTTGTTGAAATTCCTGTGCTGCCCTATGCGCGACTCGCCGCAGACTATGCTGCCGTCCTCCAGTTCGGCGCACAGCGTCACATTTTCCAGTGTGACAGGAAGGACCCTGCCTGTAACCGCAAGGACGTTGCTCATCCTTTTGACCGCTTCCACGAAGCTGGAAGATATGCCGTCCATTGCCGCAAGGAACAGGTTCCCGAAACTCTGCCCTTTCAGGTTCCCTTCCTTGAACCTGTACTGCAGGAGCTGTTCCATCAGCGGTTCTGTATCCGCAAGCGCAAGTATGCAGTTCCGTATGTCACCAGGAGGCAGCATGCCCAATTCCTGCCTGAGCACGCCCGAACCGCCTCCGTCATCGGCTACGGTGACGACAGCGGTGATATTCGATGTGAATGCCTTCAATCCGCGCAGCATCGTCGAAAGGCCTGTGCCTCCCCCGATCGCCACGACCTTGGGACCTTTCATGAGTTGTTCCTGCCGGGGATCGCTTCTTCCGTCTCCCCGCAAACCATCACCCTGACGGGCTCTTTTGCCGAATATGCTTCCGGTGGTTTCCCCGAGCATCATCTGCCACCACTCCTGCCATCCTTATCGATATCCCTGTGTTCTATGACTACCCTGTGTTTTTTCTCCGTCAGGGTTTTCATAAGCTCATCGGCAATGACTACCGAACGGTGACGTCCGCCGGTACAGCCTATGCCGATCACCAGTTGTGACTTGCCTTCCTTTACGTAGTTGGGTATCAGGAAATCCAGCAATGCGTTCAGTTTATCGTTGAATTCTCTGGTCTCGGGCATCCCAAGCACGTAATTCCGGACATCTTCATGTTTGCCTGTGTGTTTTTTCATGGATTCTATATAATACGGATTAGGTATGAACCTGACATCAAACACCAGGTCGCATTCTATCGGTATGCCATATTTGAACCCGAAAGAAATTATATTTATGATCAGGCCGCCGAATTCCTCGCTGTTGACTATGATGCCTGTGATGGCTTCCTTCATCTGCTTCGGCGTCAGGTTGGAGGTGTCTATGACATAATTCGCATGGTCCTTTATTTTTTCAAGGACCCGCCTCTCTTCCGCGATCGCCTTTTTCAGGCTGCCTCCATGGTCAAGGGGATGTGAACGCCTGGATTCTTTATAACGCTTTATGACAACGTTGTCGGAAGCCTCCATGAAAAGGATCTCGTAGGTATAACCGTCTTTTTTAAGGGCGTCAAGCGCAGGAAACAGGTCATTCAGGAGCTCTCCGCCGCGTATGTCGATGACCAGCGCTATCTTGTCCATCTTCCTGTAGCTCTGCGAACATATCTCGGCTATCTTGGGTATCAGCAGCGGCGGGAGGTTGTCTATGCAGTAGAATCCCGCGTCTTCGAGATAATTGGCCACAAGGCTCTTTCCTGCCCCCGATATCCCGGTTATTACGATAAATCTCATACTTGATCTCTCCGTTTCTTACCTCCGGTTTTTGCTTTCGCTTTCAGTCCTCGCCGATTATCTTCACTTCCGTCTCGAGAACTACTCCGAACTTCTTATATACGGAATCCCTGATATATTCTATCAGAGATATGACATCTCGTGCCGTCGCGTTTCCGGTATTGACGATAAAGCCGCAGTGCAGCGCCGATACTTCCGCCCCGCCTATCCTGTACCCTCTGAGGCCGCAGTCCTGGACAAGCTTCCCGGCATAATAGCCTTCCGGCCTTTTAAAAATGCTTCCCGCGCTGGGCATATCCAGCGGCTGTTTCTCGTGCCTCCTGGCATTGAAGTCGTCCATCTTTTCCTTTATTCCTTTTTTATCGCCCTTTTCCAGCCTGACGACAGTCCGCAGCACCGTTCCGCCGTCCGCCTGGATGATGCTCGAGCGTTTCCCGAACCTGTGCTGCTCGTTGTCAAGCCAGCAGATGCTTCCGTCCGGCCGGAGGTACTCGGTACGACTGACCACCTTCGACATCTCTCCGTCATATGCCCCTGCATTCATGGTGACAGCACCTCCAAGGGTCCCCGGGATGCCTTCGGCGAATTCCAGCCCGGAAAGCCCGTGTTCCAGCGCTATCCGGGACAACCTGGATATGAGTATGCCTGCCTCGGCGGTTATAGCTTCACCGGTCACCTCATATCCGCTGACATTGCCGGCCAACTGGATAACTGCAGCCCGGATGCCTCCGTCCCTTACTATCAGGTTTGTGCCGTTCCCGATGACTACTGCCGGTATGCAGTTATCCCTGCAGGCGTTTATTATTCCAACGGCGCTTTCGATGCTCCCGGGCCTTATGAATATATCGGCAGGCCCGCCGATCCGAAACGATGTATGCCGGGACATGGGCTCATCGATCAGGACGGTCCCGCTGCCAGGTATCTGTCTTATCAGTTCTGCTGCTTTAAATTTATCCAAACCGGATTCTCCCTCGATAATATTCTCTTAAAATATATTTTCTTAAGTCATATTTTACCGGTACATTCTATCCAAAAAACCGGATCCAGCCTTTTTACTTTTGTTTCATTTATCTTTTTATAATACAGCCCTGTTTATTTCTCTCATTTACGTCTTATCCCGTTATTACGGCTGCCTCAATCCGGCTATGCCTGTTTCCCGCTCAATTCGGCGGCTGCCGATTTCTTGGCAGCTTTCCTTCGTTTGACGAAGTCCTCGACCTTTTCCGGGGATGTACACAGCACGAGTTCTTCGGGCATCTGTCCTTCGACAAGTATCTCAAGCACCTTTCCGAATTTCCCTATATCATAACATATATGAGCGTCGGTGCCGCAAGTGACACTCACGCCATATTTTTTGCATTTCTTTACGAACTCGAAGCAGTTATCGTAAGACCCTTTCCTCACCCTGAAAGAGCCGTTGTTGATCTCTATCAGCTTTCCGTACTCCAGCGCGGCTTTCACGACCCTGTCGATGTCGACCTGGAATACTGGGTTGCCCGGATGGGCAACTGCGTCGACAAAGGGATTTTTAAGCGCATTTATCATGCCTTCCGTATTCTCTTCGACACTGCCGGGCCTGATCACGATGTCATGGTAGCTCGCTATCACAAACTCCAGCCTCGAAAGTATTTTATCCGGTATGTCAAGGGTACCTGAAAAATCCATTATATCAGTCTCGGCTCCCCTGAATATCCTTATGCCGTCTATGTATTCAGGTATCACGCCAAGATTCATGAAATGCACTTCAGTGGAAGCCCCTCTCAGGGCAGGCCCGTGATCGGTCATCGCTATGGCTTCCATACCGTTTATCTTCGCCTGGGCGGCGTTTTCAGCAATCGTGCTGTACGCGTGCCCGCTTGAAATCGTGTGTGTATGTGTATCTGCGACCAGTTTCAAAACGTAACTCCTCCTGTTTTCCAGTTTCATGTGTGTACTAATGCACGGATCAGTATTTCCCCGCCGCTGTCGTGCTGCAGGATACCAGGCCCGGCTGCTGCGGTTTAAGTCATCGGATTTGCCGAGCCTTCAGTCGTCGAACTTGAAGAAGCGCTCGCTCAGAAACTTAGCCGCATTATAGCCCATCTTCTTCTGCCTGTGGTTCATCGCCGCAACTTCCACGATGATGGCGAGGTTCCTGCCCGGGCGCACCGGTATGACCAGGGACGGCACGGAAATGCCGAGGATATCCGTAAAGTGGTCCTCCAGGCCCAGGCGGTCGTACATCTTGCCTTCTTTCCAGAGTTCCAGTTTTATCACAAGGTTTATATTCTCCTGCATCTTGACCGCGCCCATACCGAACAGGTGCTTTACATCGACTATCCCTATGCCGCGTATTTCTATCAGGTGCCTTATATTCTCAGGCGCTGCGCCCAGCAGCGTAGTATCCGATACTCTCCTGATCTCCACCAGGTCATCTGCGATGAGCCTGTGCCCTCTTTTTACAAGCTCCAGGGCCGTCTCGCTCTTACCGACGCCGCTTTCTCCAAGGATCAAAATGCCCTCGCCATATACCTCCACGAGCACTCCGTGCATGGATATCCTCGGAGCCAGCATCACATTGAGATAACGGATGAGGCCGCTCATGAACCTGGATGTTATATCCTTTGTCCTCAGGATAGGTATCGAGTATTTCTCAGATGCCTCCATCATTTCCGGGAACGGATCCTGGTCCCTCGCGATGACGAGGCAGGGGAATCCCGTGCGGAAATAATCGTCCAGCCTCTTTTTCCGCTCCTGGGGCGACAGGCTTGCAAGGTATGTC
>DAOSCC010000025.1:0-15431 GCA_035361135.1 Clostridiales bacterium
AAGCTGTACGAGTCCCCTGCGGGCAGCATACGGCTGGCAGAGGGACGGTGGTATGGCGCCGTATATCCTGGCGGACGAAAAGGATCTTGTTCCTCTTCCCGACGAACTGACTTATACCGACGGGGCCCAGATCGCCTGCGGATTCGGTACTGTATACGAAGGTCTCGAAAAAATAGGCATCTCCGGAAACGATGCGGTGCTGGTCGTCGGTCTTGGACCGGTCGGCCTTGCAACGCTGATGCTCGCCAAAGCAATGGGCGCACAGAAACTCATTGGCGTCGATGTAGTAAAGGAACGCTGTGAGATCGCTTTGGATAAGAAGCTGGCAGACCATGTATTCATCAGCGGACCGGATACGCTGGAGAAGGTCCTGGCCCTGACAGGCGGGCACGGAGTGGAACGCGCTGTCGACAGCTCAGGCCATACATCCGGCAGGCAGCTTGCGATACGCGCAACAAGGAAATGGGGCCGCATCGCATTCGTAGGCGAAGGCGGGACCTGCGAGTTCAATCCCAGCCCGGATATTATCCATGATCAGAAGACGATTTACGGGTCATGGGTAACGAGCATCTGGAAAATGGAAGAGCTCACCGAAAAGCTTGTTCGTTGGGGCATCCATCCAGAGGACCTTGTGACACACCGCTTCACTCTCGACAATGTTGCGGAAGCCTACCGCCTGATGGCAGAAGGCAAATGCGGAAAAGTCGCCGTAGTCTTCGACGAGGAGATAAAATAAGTGTCGTGCCAGGCACGGCAGACGGACAGTTATTCATTGAAATGACCCTTTGATATTCGGCGGACATAGATACCGAAAGGGTTTTCAAGGGTCATCGGCAGTCTTGGGATTACTGTCTGCCTGTTGTGCCTGGCACCCGATCCCGTCGCTCACTCAAGCGTGAACGACCCGAAATGGGCGCTGCCGTGCCCTTTATAAGTAAAGTACAGGGCGTGTACTCCGTCAGGGATCGCTATGTCTGCAGAGTATTCCTTCCAGATGTTCGAGAACTCGATCGGGATCGTGCCGAGCACCGGTCCGTCCCATTTCGTCCTTACCTCGAAGACGCCCCTTGCATATCCTCTCGTTTTTATCTTTATCCTTTTTACTCCCCTGCAGTCGAAATACTTGAATCCCGCAGTTGCCGAATCTTTCATGTTTGCTATATATCCGATCTCCTCATCCCCGTCTTTTCCGTCCTGGGTTATCTTCGGGAACTGGTTGTTCATCCAGGACGCGGTCCAGTCGGTATAAACGGATTCTTCGCTGCAGAAGAGGTTGCAGGCAATGTATGTCGGATATTCCCCGCGTCCCGCGAGAGGGCCTCCGTTGGGGCCGCAGGATGTCATTTCCGCCTGTATTATGGATCCGTCCTCACGGAACGTTATAGGTTCCAGGCATGCCTGCCTGCTGAAGTTCGTACCGTTGGTATGCCTGTGGTAGAAAATATACCACTGGCCGTTTATCTCAACGATGCTGCCGTGGTTGTTGCCGCCATAGAACATTGGTTTGTCGGCCGGCTTATATGTGTCTATGCCCAGGTCGCTGTTGCTCACGATAACTCCGCGGTATGTGAAACCTTTTGTCGGATATTTGCTGGTGGCATAGCACAGCTCATGGAAAACGACAGAAGAGAATATGAAATAGTATGTGTCTCCCCTTTTCCTTATCGACGGTGCTTCGAAGAACTCATGGCCCTCAAATCCGCTGCCTTTGCTGTACGGTTCGCTCGGAGCGATGAAAACCGGTTCCTCGACTATTGTGAGCATGTCGGGGCCCAGCACCGTAGCCATGGGACCTTTCCTGGACTTGTCGCCCCTTGGGCAGAATCCCGTATACAGGTATGTCCTGTCGCCTTCGGTCAGCACTCCCGGGTCGAACTGGGGCTGATCGCCTTCCCTTTCACCCAGGCGTGTCCCGTCGGGATAATGTACATAGCCGTAGAATTCGTACTTGCCCGCGGGTTTGTCGCAGACGGCCACGGACACCACAGGAACTTTATCGAGCACATAATACAGGTAATACCGCCCGTCGGGACCTACAGTGACATCGGGGGCATACAGGCACATGCTCCCGTCCGGGTTCAGCGGATCGTCCGTCTTCCTGTAGATCACGCCTTCATAGCGCCAGTCGGTGAGATCGTCAACAGGCGCGGACCAGCATACATAATCGTTCAGGCAGTACACATACCCGTTGAAGCGGTCATGGGACCCGTAGATATAGACCCTGCCGTCAAAAACATACGGCTCCGCATCGGGGATATACTCCCAGGAAGGAAGATAGGGGTTGAATCCCTGTTTTTTCTCTGTCATCGCAAACACTCCTTTGATTGTTGTAGATATTATATTATATAATCCCGGGATTCATGCAGTCAAACGTTTGACCACATGGTACAGGAGAGCTATTGCTATATAGCTTATTTCATTGCCCTGCAGCGACAAATATAGTCAAGGCAGCGAAATAGTGACCCGGAAATCCTCCTGGTAAGGGAAACTGCCGAGTGCCGCTCCGAAGGTCAGTTTTCTCCCGTTTTCCCTACCAGGTGAATGGCAGCGTAATTGCCGTTCTCATATTAGTAATTGGATGCCAGGTTCAGTAAAAACCTTATGGACAACATGGTTCTGCATTGCTAAAATAAATCATGCGACAGATGCTATCGAAAAGTTGATATTTGGCCTTTTATCACCTGCCAGGTTTTGAAGTTTATAAACAGTTTATTTTAAGTCTTTAAAATGAATACGACTCAGGAATCGACGGAGGGGTGATAAATGCAGATAAATCTGCTCGTAACGCTGGATTCGAAGTACATCAGGCCGTTGAAGGTAATGCTGGCGTCGATGTTCATCAACAATCCGGAGGAGAATTTTCACGTCTACCTGGTCCATTCAAGCATAAAAGATGAGGAAATAGCCGATCTCGGACAGTTCATGGACGGTCGGGGGCAAAAACTGTCAGTGATCAAAATAGATGACGGTTACTTCCAGGATGCGCCCTTAGTATTCCATTATACAAAGGAGATGTACTACCGGCTGCTGGCCTATAAGTTTTTGCCGGAAGAGCTGGACCGGATCCTGTACCTGGACCCGGATATCCTGGTACTCAACCCCGTCCGCGGATTTTACGAAACAGACCTTGACGGGTACCTTTACGCAGCGGCTTTCCACAATGTGATTGCAGTAAAAGGATTGAACCAGATCCGCCTGTATCCATACAAAATCAATGCATACATAAATTCGGGCGTACTGCTTATGAACCTGGAACTGCAGCGAAAGCTCATAGATGAGGAAGCAATTTATACTTTTATAGAAAAGAACCGCGCAAAACTTTTCATGCCTGACCAGGACATCATAAACGCGCTCTACGCCGATAAAATAAAGTGCCTTGACGAGAAGATATATAATTACGACGCCAGGTTCTACAACTATTATAAAATGGTAACCAGCAACAAGTGCGACATGGACTTTGTCATCAGGAACACGGTATTCATCCATTTCTGCGGCAAGAAGAAACCCTGGCGAAAAGGTTACAGCGGGAAGTTCCATTCATTGTACAAGCATTATGAGAAGCTGGCAATATCGTAAGGCTGCAGAAACAAAATTTGGGGTTTATGCATAAAGCTATTATTGGAAGGTATGATGGGTAATGGCATGCTGCGCAGATGTACGGCGTTCTGTCTACTCACCATTGGCAAGATCCCGGGTGTTTTCCCTGATCCAGTTGGTAATATGATGATCAGTGTCCGCCGGATACTTAAGATGCAGTTTATCAGCCGTTTCGACAGAAATCCTGCGGAACAGATCGATCGATGCCAGCAAGCCCCTTAAGCTGTCTGCCCTATCATACAGGGAAAAAGTGGTTTTCAATTCCTGCAATACCTTTTGATCGATCCATTCATGGAGGAACCGTCCCGCATGCCAGACATCATAATCATTGCCATTCAATGCTTTTGCATGCCATTCCATCATTTGGAGCATCAATTTCCTGAGATCATTTTCCCTGGCTTTGGCTGCCCATAATTCATTGCGTAGAATCTGCTTTGCCGTATACAGGGCGCCAAAGAAAAACATACTGACAACCTGGACAAACGACCTCTCATCAATCGCCGGAGATGCCGCGGGCTTAAAATCGGGCGGTAATATGTACCTGCTCGTATTATCCTTGTCCACCAATACCCTTACTCCCCTGCGGAAATTATACGGGATCGACCTGTCCTTTACCAACCGGTACAGGCTGTCGCTGGCCAAAAATACAATATCGACCTGAAATCCGCCTTCGAATAAAGTAAGGCGTTCCGGCTCGCCTCCCGAAGTCTGGTATGCAAATGTCACCCAAATGTTTCCAAGACTTTTCAGCCAGTCAATATTGTGCAGATAGAAATCACTGTTATCTGCATATAGAATAATATCCAGGTCAGCCCACTGATCCGCAGGATGGTCGGCACGGGCCCTTGATCCCACAACAAAAGCAGCCCTGATGTCATCTGTCGCTACTGCCCATGATGTAAAATCTTTTTCAAAAGTACTGTAAAAATCATCCGGTTTCATCGCCTGCAAGCAATCCTTTCCGTTACGACGTTATCGGCATCACTGATCGTAATATGGCAACAGAACGATATAGTCAGAGTAATATTATATAAACGACAGCACAATATGTGTTTACTATACCAAAAAAGTAAATGACTGTCAAAAGCGATGCTTTCACTCCCAGGATCACTTCTGAACAGTCATTCTTTTGCTGTAACCTGGGTCAACGTCACTTAAATCCCTCCGTAAGTATCAGGCTGTATCCTGGATACCCTGCTTTGAAGCGATACGATATTGATCGATCCACTCTGTTTACTATTATAGTTGCCGTTTACGCAAACAAAAAACAGGCAAGAGAGACCGGGTTTCCCCCGATCTGCATTCAAAAGTTCCCGTTAAGAGAAGAATCTTAATAAAAAACTATCCGGTTGTTTTCTCTCTAAATAATCAAAATGACTTAAATGTTGGGGAATTGCCGAATTATGCCGTTCACCATCACATCGGCCATCTCCAGGGCCTGCTTTTCGATTTGGTCAAAAACAGTTATGCCCTCAGCATATTTCCCGGTCAGGATATTGACCGCTTCAGATTTGGTCAATGCCAGGTGTTCACGCAGCATGGCCTGCCATTGCCGCGCCGACCAGCAAGGGTTTATACTGCCAAGGAAAACAGCGATCTCATCAGCATTTGCATACCACCTTTTTTCTGCATCCGCAGCAGCTCCTGTATCACCTGCTTTTGATGCTTTTACCAGTTCGGCGGCAATAACAAGATGGCTGGTAAGCAGATCTGCAAACCTGGCGGCTGTTCCATCCCCATAAAGCGGCTTCAGCAACGCCTCAAAGTCTTTGGGATTCCTCAGCAGACGGCCGGTGACCGGATCAACATCAGGCAAATCAAAAACCATGCTGATGATAGTCAGCCTGGTCCAGACAACGTGCTGCTCCCAGAGCAAACGAAGCTGATTGTTCAGAGCAAGTCGTGATCTGCTGACCATGGTTGGGGAAACATACTGGCAGGGTAAGAATTGCACCCCTGGCATATATGCATAATTATAAGGGTATGCTCCTGTAGTACCTGGATACATAATCATCACTGCCTAAATACTTCTTTGTATATAATATGATTATGTAAACAAAATGTACCTGTCACGGCTTTTTCCCTTTAGCTTTCGCTTCCCATTCCTCTTTCAGGATAGCGTATTGATAACTATCCCGCCATTCGCCTCTAATGAAAGCTGATTTTCTGAAACACGCTTCCCTTCGCATCCCGTTTTTCTCCAGGATCCTTTGCGACGCGATATTGAAAGTATCGCAATTCGCCCTTATGCGGTGGAGATTCAGTTTCTCAAACCCGAATTTTATGAGAGCCGCGGCTGCTTCAGTACCATAGCCCTGTCCCCAGGCTTTCTTCGAGTAGCAGTAGCCAATCATTCCCTGCCGGTTATCATATCCCTCAAGCGAAAGTTCGACAGCGCCTATCAGGCTCCCGGTTCTCTTCTCTGTCACAACGAGATGGTATTCTTTGCGAGGGATCTTCTCCTTTTCACTCAATGCCATGTCAACAAAATTCCGGGTGTCAACTTCGGTATTGGGTCCCCACGGCATGAACCGTATTACGTCTTCGTCAGAGGAATAGTGGTGTATTTCCTTCCAGTCTTCTTCCCTGAACTCCCTTAAAATGAGCCTGTCTGTTTCTATCGTGATATCAGGATTCCGGACACCGTCTCCACTGTCCACGGCATCAGGAGCGCCGTTTCGTGCAGCAGCAGATCCGGCGTCTTCCGTCTCAGGTTTGCTGCCTTTCCGGACTTTGCCTTTCGCCAGCAAATGTTCGCCCGCATCCGCAAGATGCCCGACACAGTAGGATAAATCCTCAATGTCAAGTATAGTCTTCCACGCAGTTTCATCCTTTTCAAGCAGCTCTGCCTGTGGTCTCAATCCTGACATGATCGAAGGAGACGCTCCCAACTCAATATCAGCCAACCCGGCATCCTCAAGCAGTTTTTTCAGTTCAGCCGCAGTATATAAATGGCGGGAAGGATGGGCAACATCAGGATGTATTAAGTCTCCTGTCCTGGCGACCTCATGGATTTTCCAGTACTCAGGCCTGCCCCAGAAGTTTTCGGGGACCATTCCTTCATTGACGGCGCACGAGCGCAGTACTCCATACAAACTGTTGACGCTTAAAAGCAGCACCCCATTGTTTTTCGTGACCCTCTTCAGTTCGTCGACTGCCTTCCTGTCATTGCTGAAAAGGTAATTCAGCACTGCTCCGTAGCAAATAACCGTATCGAAATAACTATCCGAGATCATATCAAGATTCGTCACATCAGCCCTGATATACCGCTCCACCTGGACGTCCAGGCCCCGTTCGTTTATCTTCTGCCTTGCCAATGTGAGTTGGCTTTCCGATATATCCAGGAGGGTCACTTTGCTGCCGCTTTGAGCGATATGGATACTGAACCTCCCTGGCCCGCAGCCGGCGTCAAGCACCCGTTTCCCGGGTCCTATATGGGGCTCCATGAATTTAACATGGTTATGGTAAACCAGCCTTTGATAAGCAGACTTATCCAGGCGGTCCCATTCCTTCTCGCCATAATCATTATAGAACCGGCGCACCTGTTCAGGATCAAACATATCAAGCACCCCGCATCCCGTATTTGATAATTTCAATAATTTCCCCTTCGGTCTGTCCTTTGTCATAATCACCTGTTAGCTGATTTTTATAATGATATGCTATGCCGTTTTCGTTGTTTAGTTCAGGCAGCGTATGAGTGACTCCTTTCCATGATCGTTCCGCATCACAAAACTCAAGTCTCATCTCCTGTGTATCTTGATTGCTTCCGGACGAACCCCGGTTTTTCATATACAGGCTTGCCGGCATCAGTGGCGGAAAGTTCAAAGGCCTGTGATCCGTCACGGCTTGTCATCAAAACTTGCCAATATATGTATATAAAATAGCAGAAAATTAAATGGCCGTCAAAAGAAATTTGACGGCCATTGCCGGGGGGGACTTCCGGCAAGTGGATTACTGTATGCCGACTTTCCTGCCCGCTGTTTCCGGTCTTATCAGGACATTACAGGACTTTCTCGACCGGGACCCGGATCTCGCAGTAATAGTCTTCCGGGTTTTCAGCGGGTGGCGTATACATTTCGATGTTATAGTTCCCTGCAAGCTTGTAATCCTTGCAGCTTGGCAGCCACTCGCTCCAGATCCTCGTGCTGACATCCGCAGTGATTTCGGCAGCGCGCCTTTGCACGGGAATACCGCCTATGTCCCGGCAGGTATCACTTTGGTCACTTGCCCATAACAGTGAA
Source organism: Clostridiales bacterium (assembly GCA_035361135.1). Lineage (GTDB taxonomy): Bacteria > Bacillota > Clostridia > Acetivibrionales > DTU013 > DTU013. The sequence continues at coordinate 7,839 of DAOSCC010000025.1, forward strand.
TTGAGCTTTTTCAAGCGGATATCGGACTTCTCCCTATGGATTTATATCCATACGTGCCTCTGATTTCAGATGGGCAGCTTTATTCAGTCCGGCCTGTGCAGGTTCCTCCCCAGGTCCGCTTACAGCACCTGCTCCCTAACCATCCTCAGATACTCCCTTATCCCGTCTTCTTCCTCCTGCCGGTAGGTAAAGCCGAAGTGCGCCGCCACCTCGACAGCCAGCGTATGGAACAGATCGCACATAGTATCAATGGCTGCCCAGATATCGGCATAGTCACTGCCGGAATAGGTGGCTGCGTATTGCGCATAAAGTTCCTGAGGCAGATATTTCTTAAAGTACTTGCCGCTCTTGCCCGTGGAAAGGCTGAATCCACGCTTTGCCCCGATATAGTAGTTGATCATGTCGTGCAATTCATGCCGTACCACTTCATTGAGCATATGCATTACATAGGGAAGTTCATCTCTCGCTATGCCCTTGGCGACATTGTTCAGACACCACCAGAAATTGTTGCAGCAGGAGTAATAGAATAGAGGCGACGGCGGCTCGATATGCCAGTGCTCGTCGCTCGGGGCCGGCAGGGGCGGAAGGAACCCTCTGCCGTTGTCCTTGTCGAGCAGGACGACCGCAGGTTCCCCGTTGTCAATGTACTTTCTGTGATCGAAAGTAATGTCGATACGGACTCCATCAGGAAAGATCATCATATAAGCGAAAGTACCGTCTCCTTCAGGATAGCGCATGGCTTCCGGCATCTGCATGATCAGAGGCTTGCCGAATCGTTCTTCCGCCCACGCGGGATCGTTCCGGAAGGGCGTTATGTCCTCAACGAAATACGTGATATCGTAATCCTGGTATTTATCTTTCGGTACGGCAGGGTTCGCCCGGGAACCGGACATCAGTACTGCCCGTATGCGCTCATCAGCCTGGGCCACGCTTAAAATAAGATCCATCATTTCCTGTTCGCTTCGCATGTTCTCCGGTCCCCTGTCTGTGAGAATTATATCAATCGGTTATATGGAAGAAGCAGAACTATTGCTCAAACCTCTCTTCTTTTTTTAAACTCCCCTGGGGGTTCATAAGGAGCGATCTCTTTGTAATACCCGTCATCAAAGATGATCACATCCCTGTGCATCGTCCCTTTTGAAGAGTCGTAATACCATATCACAAGAGGCGTTATCTTATACAGTTCATTGTTTTCGAGTTCGAAATAGAATTTATAGCCCGGGAATTTCGCCAGGTACTTCTCTTTATATTTCAAATACTCGCTGCTTCCGTATTCGAGTTGCTGCGCCCTCCCATGGATCTGGATATTGTCGATGCATACTGCCACATTGGGATTGACGCCGATGTTCCTGCATTTCAATGTATCAGAAAATGAACCGAAGTACAGATCGAACCCGTCCGAATAATATGCCACCATCGCATTGTCAACGTTATTTTCGCCGGCAGTTGCTATATAGCACATTTTCTTTTCAGCAAGCGCTTTCAGGACCTTACCCTTTATCCCGCCGTTTTGCATGCTCATTCAAACCTCCTCAGCATATTATACCATAAGTGGCCGCCGGGTTCCCCGGTATATTCCAGCAGATAGTCAGCAACAGTGATAATCATCGCACTTGCGGCAGCCAGTATGCTGAAAAGAGTATGTTTTCTCAGAATCATATCGCACCTCGACCTTCAGGCAAAACCGCACATTGCCCTTCTTCTATAGAACAGCCGGATGTAAGGTGCGGCTGTAAATGCACATGTTTCCATTAATTTCTCCGACTAATCATATATTACCTTACCAGCCTTTGCAATCGCAAGACTGCTGCAGGTATCAGATTCAAAACCCTGAGCAGAATAATATTTGAACCGTCCCTTATCTTGTTACCTGCGAAATCATGGAATATAATGAATAATGCAGTTAAGCATTCATAAAATAACACACATCACAACAAGGAGGTTGCCATGAAGTACTATGTAGATGCAAATGCACCAAAAGACGGCGACGGCTCTGTCAACAGGCCGTTCAAAAGAATCAGCGAAGCAGCAAAGGTCGCTCTACCCGGCGACGAAGTGCTGGTAGCCCCGGGGATCTACCGTGAATACGTGGACCCGGTCCATTCCGGGACCGAAGACGCCCGTATCACCTATGTCAGCACAACGCCTCTTGGCGCGGTTATAACAGGCGCAGAACAGGTAAAGACCTGGAAGCATTACCAGGGAAATGTCTGGGTCTGCCGGATCCCGAACAGCGTTTTCGGCGATTACAATCCGTATACGACGCTGGTATACGGGGACTGGTATTTCGCTACGCCTAACAAGCATACAGGCTGCGTCTATCTGAACGACAAGGCCATGTATGAGGCTGTAACTCTGGAAGAATGCATCAAGGGCGAAGTTTATGAATGCAGTTGGGTACCGGAGGATTCCATTTACAAATGGTACACCGAACAGGACCAGGATGCCGATGAAACAGTCATTTACGCCAACTTCCAGGGATTGGACCCGAATAAGGAAAATGTGGAGATCAATGTACGCCGCAGGTGCTTCATGCCTTCCAAAACCGGCGTCGGTTATATTACCGTCAGAGGTTTCAAAATCAACAAAGCAGCTACCACATGGGCGCCTCCTGCAGCTTTCCAGGACGGCATGATCGGCCCTCACTGGAGCAAAGGCTGGATAATCGAAGACTGTGAGATTTCACACAGCAAATGCGCAGGCATTTCATTGGGCAAATACCTGGATCCCGACAATGAGCAGTATTTCACGCATAAACACGTAAAGAGCCCGACCCAGATGGAACGCGACGCGGTCTGCCGCGGCCAGTACCACGGATGGCTGAAGGAGAAAGTCGGCAGCCATATAGTCCGCCGCAACAACATCCACCACTGCGAGCAGGGCGGGATCATCGGCCGCATGGGCGCCGTGTTCAGCATTATCGAGGATAACCATATCCACCACATCAACAACATGTCGGAGCTTGGCGGTGCGGAAATCGCCGGTATCAAGATCCACGCGGCCATCGACGTCATCATGCGCCGCAACCATATCCACCATTGCACCATGGGCATCTGGTGCGACTGGGAAGCCCAGGGCACACGCATCACGCAGAACCTGCTCCATGACAACCAACGCCCGCCGTATGCAAAGTTCCTGCCGGGCAGCATGATGTGCCAGGATATATTCGTTGAAGTTGGCCATGGTCCGACTTTGATCGACAACAACGTCCTGCTCTCCGATATCAGCCTCCGCATTGCAACAGAGGGCGTGGCCATGGTCCACAACCTTATCTGCGGCGCGTTTACCAGCGTAGGCAGCGGGACCCATCCGCGCTATACTCCGTACCATATACCCCATCGCACGGAAGTGATGGGCTTCATGACCATACTTCACGGCGACGACCGCTTCTACAACAACATCTTCATCCAGAAGTGGCCCGCCGACAAGAAGGACGGGGACGAAAAAGAAGGCCAGGACAACAGGCAGGTCGGCACGCACGTATTCGACGAATACCCGACCTATGACGAGTGGATCGCACAGTTCGATTTCACGAAGCGTCCCGACATGATGGGACTGGCGCCTGCCCATTCAGGCCATCTGCCGGTCTGGTGCGAAGGCAACGTATACCTCGGCGGCGCCAAGCCATGGAAAAAGGAAACAAAATTCCTTGCCGTCGATAACTGCGGCCAGGAGCCTAAAGTCGAACTTGTGGAAAAAGACGGCGAGTATTACCTTGACACAAACATATATGATCTCATCGGCGATTTCAGCGGCCGGATGATCAACACCGAAGTCCTCGGCAAGGCTTTCGAGCCTGAACAGTACTTTGAAAATCCGGACGGGACGCCGATCCGTTTCGACGCAGACTACTTCGGCAACCACCGCGGTATCCGCGTCATTCCGGGCCCGTTCGCAGCGCCCGCTGGTCATATCAAGCTGTAAAAATGGCGCCTGGCACGCCGGTTAGTCAGTTATTTCAGCCGGCCATGCCGGGCACGATGTAATAAGAATCCTTCCGGTATCTGAATTTACGGATCACCGGAAGGATTTTTCAATGAATAGAACGATAATGTATGGATGAGAATTTCGGATATTATAATATAATAATCGCTTATATTTACTGTTGGTTATCGCCCGTTTTTATGATAAACTATTGAAAGAAAGCAATAAATTGAACAGGCTGGTACGGCTTATCTGCTCTTAAACCGCGGATCCGGGGACTGAAACTGTTTGTCCCGCGGCATCGGTGCAAAAGAGAGATCTTATCCGGCAGGTTTAATCTTACATACGAGCAGGCAGGAAAAACCTGCAGAATGAGGAGAGGAGTATATGCTGTATCAGGAAACCTTTCAGAGTGGAGAAAATCCGTCGGAAATCAGTGTCAGCAGTTATATTTACATTAATGGCAAGCTGGAAGATAACATGATCACAGTCGGTTTTCCGGACCATTGCCATTCTTATTTCGAGATACAATACTTTTTTTCAGGATCAGGAGAGACACGGATCGACGGAAAACCGATAAGGACAGTTCCCAACTCACTGTACCTGATACCGCCTCTGCACGTACACGGACAGTCCGGGCATGAGAGGATGGTCAATCTTGTCATACAGTTCAGCCACACCTTCCTTAGCAGCAATGCTTTCGCATGGAAGAAAAATTCAACGCTTCTGCCTGCCGGAGAAATGAAAAAAAGCGGCAGTATCATGGTGGAGCCCGGCAGCAGGCTGAGCAGGTATATTGCTGAAATCGAAGAAGTTTCTCCCAGGTTTGAAACCTGGCTGCCTGAAAGCGAAAAGAAATTCGAATACACGGTGGAGTATGAATGGAAACTCCACTCGGCTACGCTCGGTATCATCACCGAACTGCTGGATACAGGAAACCTGGTCATTTCGGAAAACTCCGGGGACGTTTCGGAAACGATCAAGCTCCATGCAGTTCTTAACCGCCTCGTGACCCATCCTGAAGAAAAACTTGATATGAAAAAGGCGGCAAAGCTTGCATGCATGAGCTACTCCAACTTCAGCCGGGCCTTTAAGGAGGCCATCGGACGTTCATATGTGGATTACTGCAACAGCCTGAGAGTGCACAGAGCGGAGGAACTCCTGAAAACAACGAAGATCTCCATCACCAATATTTCTCAAATGCTCGGCTTCGGATCCGTCAGCTACTTCAACAGGATATTCAGAGCATATACGGGCAGTACGCCCATGCGATACCGCAAAGAGTCAATGTGATACCAAATATTTTTTACCGTCCTGTCATGCAAAATCAGACTATTTTTCAAGAGGATTTTTACTAGTATAACAATTACCCCAAGCTGTACAATTTATATATAAGAATGGTTCTTTTAACTGTGTTTATTCAGCAAAATCCACAAAGAAAGGAGCCAATTCTTAATTTGCCCATGGATCCGGGCAGCCGGATGACAAAGGGCACAAAATCACAAACCAAGAAGGGGGATAAAAGAGATGAAAAAACTTTTGGCAATTCTTCTGGCAGTAGTCATGATTGTCATGGTAGGCGCTTGCGGCACCAAGAATAACGGTGGAACGACAACGCCGAACAGTCCTGGCGGCAGCAACGAAGAACCCGGAACACCCGCTCCTGGCGGCGAAAGTGACACACTGACAGGCGAACTGGACATCTGGGCATGGGGCGCGGATGACGAAGCAACAGCAAGGAAAGACGCAATCGAAGTATTCATCAAGAACCATCCGAACCTGAAAGTTACTTACACAGTGATCCCGACAGCAGACCAGGTTTGGGACCAGAAGTCGTCAGCTGCACTTGCTTCAGGATCCGCAGGCGATGTAATGCAGATGAGCCCTGACTGGTACGGCATGAACACCAAGTACTATATCGATCTCAACCCGTTAGTTCAGAGAGACGGTATAGATTTGGATGCTGTCATTACTCCGGGCCTCATTGACAGGTATTATGACGCCGACGGAAAACTGGAAGGTCTGCCGCTTCACACGAACTGCTTCGTAATAGCTTACAACAAGGATATGTTCGCTGAAGCAGGCGTGCCTGAACCTAAGGAAGGCTGGACCCTGCAGGATCTCGCCGACTGGGGCAAAGCATTCGCAAAGGGATCCGGCGCCAACCAGACATATGCCATGGCAAAGCACTGGTGCATGAATAACTTCATGATCTACTCCATGGGCGGCATTCCGTATACCGAGGACCTGTCGACTCCGAAAATGGGCACCGAGGAAATCGTCAAAGCACTGGGGCTCTATAAGGAGCTTCTCGACAACGGTATAATCCCGACCGATACAGCGCAGAAGACCATTCCGGCCCAGACACTGTTTACATCCGGAAAGGCTGCAATGTACACGATGGGCGGATTTGAAGCAGCCCAGGTTATAAGGGACGCAGAAGAAAACGGCATTAACCTTGGATTTGCTCCCATGCCCTCCGATCCTAACGGCAAAGAGATCAACGTCCAGTATGCTACAGGTTGGGCAATTACCACGACTGCCAAGAATGTCGACGCAGCATGGGCTTTCCTGAAAGAATCCTCATTCGCAAATGACGAAATGGGCACGATCAATGCAAGGGTTGGTATCCCTGCAAACAGGAAGATCGCAGAATCCGTCTATGCACAGACAAAGATAGGCAATGTCGAATTCACCAACAACTACTATGTACAGCATATCAGCAATGCCCATATGAACCCGTTCGGCGGCACTCTGGCTTCCTCGGGCAATATCTGGACAACTATGGTTGAGGAAGTTACCCTCAACGGTCAGGATCCGGCAGCAGTCGTAGCAAAATACGCTCCACAGATCGAAGCTGAGTTCGCAAGCTATGAATTCAACGCCAAGAAATAACCGCTGAATCGACGTTCAGAGCATTGAGATGCAGAGGGAGCAGGGTTGTCTGCGCCCTCTGCATCAGTCTCTTTATACTTGAATGAGGTGAAATGGATGAAATTAAAGGAAAGATCCCTTAGTCTGAAAAGAAGGGAAGCCCTGAACTTCTACCTGTATATTTCCCCATGGCTGCTGAGTTTTCTCGTCCTGACGATATATCCGATGCTGGATTCGTTCCTGCTGTCCTTCACGGACGCTGCAATTGGCGGGGATTTTAACTTCATCGGACTGGAAAACTTCAGGAAGGCCTTTACTGTGGATCCCCAGTTTTGGGTTTCCTTCCGCAATACCATATTATATGTTCTGATGTATGTGCCTGCGAACCTTGTTATATCATTTTTCCTCGGCTATCTTCTGAGCCGCAATATAAAAGCGCTTGGTTTTTTCCGGACGGTTTTCTATATACCTTACATTACGTCGGGCGTAGCCGTTACTGTCATGTGGGGTTGGATTTTCAACGGCAGTTACGGTCTTATCAACTACCTTCTTTCCCTCGTCGGGATACAGGGGCCCAACTGGCTCGCTGATAAAAGATATGCTCTCATATGCATAGTAATAATTTCGCTCTGGTCGATAGGTAACGGCATCATCATAATGCTGGCGGGCATCCAGGACATACCTGCCACCTACTATGAGAGCGCCCAGATCGACGGAGCATCGAGTCTCCGCCAGGTTTTCTCGATCACGATCCCTCTTACCACCCCGACCATTTATTTTAACCTGGTCATCGGC
>DAOSCC010000026.1:0-15215 GCA_035361135.1 Clostridiales bacterium
TCGGTAACTGTAATGTATCCCCTATCAAACAGAGTATGCAAATCCTTTCTCAGTAGTAGCCCATTATTTGTTTCATGGATACCTCCTTGAGAATATGGTTTGATATGAGCAGCTTCCAGTACAGGTAACGTTTTTTCTCCAGTTATTGCACATCTTCGTTGATATGCTTCAGTAACCAATACTCTAAAAGCACCCTGCCCAAGACGAGGCTTTATTATTTGCTCTGATCCATATCTTGCATTTGCCTCACAAATTTTTAATTCATCAGAGCCTGTAGTAATATTATTGTTCTGAAGCTTCTCCTCAACCTGTTTGAGCAGTCTTCTACCAATTAAGTCCTCAGTGCTATAAGTTTTTCCCTGGACAATACTTGGCTTCCAATCCTCTGGAGCAGGTATCCAATCAGAACGTTTGAAGAAAAAGGGAGTGGTCAATACAATGCAGCCAATTTGCGGGTCTGGCTCAGTATTTCGGTCGGTATGGCGGTACTTATATATAGCTTGACGAAAGGAATAATAATCAACTGTACCATTTTTGTTCTCAAATGCTTCCCAAGCCAAGGAAACAGGCAGAAACGAATGACGCACAAAGAACCCACCACCAGCAATAAAGTTTAGTGGACTATGTAATTTAAATAAAAAGAGTTCATTTGGCTCAAGTGCTTTAAACACCTGTTTCCCACCAGGCTGCCAAAAATTTACTTCATCCGGCTGAATGTTTGATAGATAGTTGTACCAGTTTATATCTGTGACCCCAACATATATTTTCATTGTATCACCTAATACTAGAAGGTTTGTCAATGATATTTTACTACTCTTACATTTATTTGAAAAGATAGACAATGATACTCAATAATTTAATTCCTTCAGCCAAATGCAAATTTAAATCATGTTCTCCTACTTTAAGGTATATGCATTTTTTGAATGTATTAAAACATACTCATATTGCTCCAAACCCTGCTGTATTAACGCTTTACCTCCTATATAGCACTGTTATCGTCTCCACATGGCACAAGTTGATGGGATTGATGTCAATGGGCCAGTTTTTATAGTATCTGTTCGCGGGAACATATCTATATACGTGTCTATTTAACCTTTATAAAGTTATAAATATATCCTTTTTTACATCCTCAAATTTTAAACTATCGTTATGTATTTTCCATTGATAGGGACTGATCAAGTTCCAGCGAATCGCTTCGCGTAGATCAGCTATCTGCATTGCAGAAGTCGGAGCATTTACAACATAATTCATATGTCAATTCTCCCTATATACAAAATGTTTAACACCTTCATTAATGTGCCCCATCAGTTCACCGGCATTGCTTGGATATACTTCTACATTTTTAACTTTATCAAGAGGAATCCAATAGAATTCAATATCAAAATCTCGTTCTTCAATGTGCTCATGAGCAATGAATCTTCCATCAAGCGGTATCTGCGTCTCATCTGTAAGTTCAATTGTGTAATAAAGACAAATTTGATGGCAGTGTTTATTGCCCCATGGGAAGAATATTTCAGCAACCCACTTGATTTCCTTTACCCTAATGTCTGCACCGATTTCCTCTTTGAATTCACGAATTAAAGTTTCTTCATTTGTTTCACCAAATTCTACATGCCCGCCGGGAAAAGCATATCCTGTGTCATTGGTTGGTTTTTGCAGCAGTACCTTGCCATTATGGATAAGAATTCCGGCAACGCGGTAGCTGAACACGTAATTCTCTGTTTTGAAAATAATATCGGACATATTACTCAACCTCACTTTCAACTATGGAAAAATGAATTTTTTTATTCAAGTACAAAACCTATTAAACTAGATTTAACTCATTATTTTTCCTATCTCCTCAACCCTCTCAAAAATGCCCGTTATCTATTCTGTCAACTCAACTCTACCCATTTTCGGCCTCATATTTTATCCACAAATACACCTTCGATATGTTCCCGTGTACGCATTTTACCTCATTAGGTCGAGTAGATAACTTGGATGTAATTCCTGAAACTCGCTTAAATAAATACTTACAGCTTTGTAATCAATACTACACACTCCACGTGTCCTGGTCATCGTCACATATCAATATGCTATATTCCAAAAACTCACCCCGTTACAACTACGATATACCCGCTTGTGTTATCTGACGAGGCCTTGCATGTTTTATCCGCCGGAATATCGATGGAACCGGCGTTTTCAGTTGCATAATATACAGTATAGCTTGTTTTGTCAATAGACATGGAGTAACTGCCGCCGTTTTTCAGAAAGCTGATATATTCCTCGAGGCACAGATTGTTTTCATAGCAGTAATATGAATGTGGAATGCCGATATATCGATAATGCCATGGCTCATAACTGATTTTCGTTATATCGGTCTTATTTTCAGGGTATCTCAAAATGAAACCGTATTTATGTGCGTTTTCAAAAAGCCATTTCCCCTGGGGTGATTTCCCGAATGCTTCGCCGCTCAGCCCGATATATGCTATATCGACGGCATATCCCGTCTGATGCTCGCTGGCGCCTGGCTCCTGCACATAACTTTTGTCTTCTGCACTGTCGTATATCTCTTTCTGCTTCTGAAAAGATCTGTACCCGCTATTGACGAAAAAGTCTTTATACCCCATTTTTTCTGCCTCCGCGAACAATTTGCCGACCGCTTCCAGGACGGTACCATTTATTTTTATGTCACTTGTTGACAGCGGGATCATCCTGTATGCCGAAGACAGATCGGCAGCAAAATCTTCATCGAGCTTGTAATCGGAGTTTACGAGCATGAGTTCATCCGATATATCGATATCAGATATGTGGACTCCCCTGTATTCGGTATCTGTATGTTTCCCAGCCGGCATTCCATGATTCGGGATGGACTCTCCGGCACTTTTCACGCTGCTGCCGGCTGAAAACCGGTATACGGCAGCAATAGCTATGACTGCAAGGATCAATACCGTATACCTGGTCCTTCGATTCATTCTTTGTCCTGGTCTTCTGCTGTTCCGCAACATACAAACACACCTCTTCGTTGGTTTTATTACATTATGAAGAGGTGTGTCGAAGTTGAAGGTTATAAAAAGTTAAGAATTTTCAAATATTTCTGTCGTCCATCACAGGTTTTCATTCCTCAGCGCGTCTATGATATTTTCATTTTTCAGTTTGTTCGTGGAATAAAGCATTGTTGTAAAGACGACCGCAAACACGCTGAACACGGCAGCAATGATCGATACCCATGGGATATAGAAGTTCGTCACATAGCCTGAATTTATGCTGCGGTAAATCAGATAAGTGACTCCAACTGCCGCAGGCAGCCCCCACAGCAAAGATTTTGTCCCATACATCAGGCATTCATAATCCATCATCTTATGGAAGCCCTTTTGCGTCATGCCAACGGATTTGAGCATAGCAAATTCGCGCCGCCGCAGGTTTATGCCGGTCGATATCGTATTGAACACATTTGCGGCCGCTATCAGCGAGATCAGGACTATGAAGCCATAGGCGAACACGTTGATTATGAATATCATATTCCTGTTTGTTTCTTCATAGTCTGCGTGATCACGCAGGTTTCCCGCCGGCAGGCCGTGCTCGTCCAGAACGGCCGACAGTTTGTCCGCAAGGGCGGCATGGTCCTTCCCCTTGAAGAAGTAATAGACGAATTTCGATATTTCCATGTCGGCGAAATACTTGGGAACGCAGCGTTCCGGAACCATCACCGTAACATTGCACCCGAAGTTGAGTCCATTTATGGCAAACGGCAAAGAATCGACAACCGCCCCGACATCTATAGATATATCCTTAAACAACAGCGCTTCCAGTTCTTCTTCTGTCAGATCCTCGGGAAAAGGCCCCTCATACGCGAGGTTCATCCGCAGATCCAGTACGGATAACGTATCACGCAGTATCTTTGTCTTAGTATACTTGTTCGTCGCTGTGTCGATCCCCTCGGTATATGCCATAACAACTGCGTCCGCGCCGTTTATGCCTTCATCGGACGCAAATCCGTCGAAAACCTCATCCGGCACTATGAATACGCATACGGGCAACTCAACCACATCACTGTCCTCTTCGCCGTTTTCTTCGCTGCCGGCGGCTTGACTGCGATAGCGTTTCTTAAATTCATCGAAGATATCTTCATTATCAACGATCGTGCTCCCAAACTCGACAAAAGCATAAACAGAATCTGTCAGGCCTTCTGTTTGGGCCAGCATCTCATACACCTGGCGCGGGGTCATTTCCGTATAAGCCTGGGTATTTAACACCCAGCTGATGTCATAATCCCTGGGTCCCAATACACCCGTTACACTATCCTTCAGATAGGAACAGAATGAACTCGCAGATATAAACAGCACTATGCTCATGAACAGGGATACGACGGTAGTCCGGTACCTTCTCCTGCTGCGCCTGAAATGCTTCCTGGCAAGCATGCCCTCAAGGCCGAATAACCTGTAGGTGAGCTTTGAAGTGCGTACATCCTTCGCTTTTACATTAATATCCTTAGTCTGCCGGATCGCTTCTATGGCTGTTATGCGAGTTGCACGCCTTGCAGGGATCCACGCGGAAATCAGGACAGTTACCATTGCCAGCAGCACTGCTGAAACTATCGTCCAGATATTGACATGGAGCGAAAGCTTATATGGCGCGTATCCGCTGTAAATCGTTGCCAGCCTTTGTCCGACTATGGACAAGGTTATGCCTATACCGGCCAATCCCGAAAGTATACCGATCGGTATCCCTATTGCACTGACAAACATGGCCTCATACAGTATACATTTCCTGATCTGCTTATGAGTTGCGCCCACTGATGACAGGAGCCCGATCTGCTTCGTCCTTTCACTTACAGATATGGAAAAGGCGTTGTAGATAAGGGAAACAGAACCGGCCATGATCAGTATGATCAGGATGGACGACAGGCTGTAAAGGACAGTATAGAAACCGGAGTATTTCGATACGCCGATGTACATAAGCAAATCATCGTTGTATGAGCTGCCGGCATAGCCTTCCTTTTGCTCTTCCTCCCTCATAAAATCATATATGCCGGCGGGTTTTTTAAGCTTGAAATATACATCGAAGGTTTCGCCTTCCCTCACAGTGCCGTCCATTACTGTGATGGCAGTATATCCCGGAGACGTGAAGGACTCAAAACTCGGACGTTCATAAAAACCGACTATGGTGAAGCTGCGGGTTTCCCGTATGACAAGCTCCTCACGCGCCGTACCATCTTCATTAGCTGTGAAGGCATATTGTTGACTGAGTATCCTATTATCATACATCCGCACACCGATATCCAGGGTTATCCTTTCTCCGATTGAAAACTCTGTTCCTCCGTTTTTAAGCAGATGAACGGGCAATATGATCTCGTCGGTATCTTCCGGGAGTCTGCCCTTTGTAATATGGACAGGCATCATCGAATTGAAGTTGCTGTCTGCGCCAATGACAAAAATGTAGGGCGAAGACCCGAATTTTGGATTGGGCAGGGCGGAATAGCCGATATTCTCGCATGCCGCAACCCGCAGTATTCCAGGGTCATCCTTCAGTTCCGAGATTTTATTCGGCCCAACATCATAAAGGCATCCATGCCAGTCTCCTTCCTCATATACCCCCACATCGATCATAAATTCCTGAAGGCTTGTAACAAAGGATGTCACAGCGGTCAGCATCGCCGCGGACAAAATAATGCCGATTATTGTGACGAGGGTGCGCGTTTTGTTCCTTGACAGCGTTTTTAACGTGACCTGCAGAAAAATATTCATTTCCTTATCACCTCGTCGCGTATGATCCTGCCGTCTTCGAGCGCAATTATGCGGTCAGCCTGCAATGCTATATTCTCATCGTGGGTAATTATGATAAGTGTCTGGTTGTACTTCTTATTCGACATTTTCAGCAGTTCAACTATCTCGTGGCTGTTTTTGGAGTCAAGGTTTCCAGTCGGTTCGTCTGCCAGGACAACAGCCGGCGCGTTCATCAGCGCCCTGCCAATGGAAACACGCTGCTGCTGTCCCCCGGAAAGCTGGTTGGGAAGATGTTTTTCCCTGCCTTTCAGGCCAAGAAATGTTATAAGCTCATCCAGGCGTTCTTCATTGACTTTTTTGCCGTCCATCAGCACCGGCAGCGTTATGTTCTCCCGGACATCCAAAACAGGGATGAGATTATAAAACTGGTAGATCAGCCCGACCTGCCTCCGGCGGAAGATCGCAAGCTGCTCGTCATCCTGGGCATATATATCCTGTCCGTCCATGTATACCTTCCCGGACGTCGGCTTGTCCACTCCGCCGATTATATGCAAAAGAGTGGATTTGCCCGATCCCGAGGGACCGACTATGGCGATGAATTCACCCTTTTTCACGGTAAAGCTCACGCTGTCAAGCGCCTTTACCATGTTGTCAGCAGTTCCGTAAATTTTGGTAAGATTCTCGATCCTCAATATATCCATCATTATCCTCCTCTGCGTTTATGGATATATCATATCGCTGCCAGGTGACACTGTCGTGACTTTATTATTACAAAAATGTCACCTGGGCTTGCCTTACGATCGCCACCCGGGCTTGTTTAGCTCATGCAATATAAATCCCGGTCAACGCTTGGGATAAGTCTGCGCTTAAGCCTCTGAAACTTGGACTGCGCCCCTGGCCTTATACTACGCTTTTATAAAACCTGACTGTGAATCTCGCACCGCCGCCGGCCGCATTTTCAGCCTTTATAGTGCCGTTTTGCTCAGATATGATCAGGCGCGCCAGTGCCAGCCCGATCCCGTAATTCTGGCCGGAAGCGTTTTTCCCGCGATAGAAGCGTTCGAAAATATGCGGCAGGTCGTCCCTGTCTATCCCGCTGCCGCTGTCAGATATGACTATTTCAGTAAACAGGGCATTCTCAGAAGCGTCGATTTTGATTACGCCGCCTTCAGGCGTATGCTCCATGCAATTTTTCAATATGTTGCCGACTGCCTCGGCAGTCCATGCAAGGTCACCGGAGAAACTCGCGTTGCCGTTTATGTTTACACAAAGCTGCTGGTTCCTCAGTTCCATTGGTACCAGGAACGGTTCCGAAGCTTTGCTTATAAGGTCCGCTACAGAAACGGTTTCCTTTTTAAGCTCTACCGTCCCGGCATCGAATTTCGAAAGCTTAAGAATAACGGTAACAAGATGGTCAATATGCTCCAGCAGTTTCATCATATCCTGTGTAAGCTGCAGGCGGCGTTCATACGTTAAATCCGGCTTCTGGAGCAACGTGGCGATCAGGTTCACAGAAGTGAGCGGCGTCCTTATCTGATGCGAGATATTCGCCATGGAATCGACAAGATACTGCTTGTCTTTCTCCAGGAGCTCCGCCTGTTCCCTCATGCGGACCGTCATCTTGTAGATCTCGCTGCTTAGGATCGACAGCTCCCCTTCGGCATATTCATTGATATCAAGGGTATGCCGGGAATGGAGTATCTTGTTTATCTCATCGCTTAATTCAGAAATTTTCCGGTATCTCTTCCGATCGGACAAATAGTGGACCAGGGTAAAAAGTAAGCACAGGCACAGAGCCAGGATGCCGCATGCCGTTCCAATCAGAAATCCGGTTACGGTCGCCGCCGCTCCAAGTGCAAGATGTATCAGTACATTCTTTTTGACCCAGGGGTTCCGTAAAATGTCCATTTATTCGCCTGCCTTCATTTGCCTGTCCTGATCAGACGCCTGCATTATACCGACGTCCCCGCTCACCTGTACTGTTCAGTCGTCCACCTTATACCCGATGCCGCGGACCGTTTTTATGATTTTTGGATTTTGCGGGTCATCCTCGATTTTTTCACGCAGTCTCTTTATATATACGGTCAGCGTATTGTCATTGACGAACTCCCCTGCGATATCCCAGATATTCTCAAGAAGCTTGCTCCTGGAAAGCACGGTGCCCCTGTTGTTGAGAAACACCAGCAATAAGCGGTACTCAAGCGCCGAGAGGAAGATCTCGGAGCCGTTTTTCGTTACTGTTCCTTTCACTGTATCCACACGAAGCCCTTCGAGTTCTATGACAGACTGCGCTTTCCCCGAATGCCTCAGGGCGTTTTTAATGCGCGACACAAGTTCCCGGGGCCTGAACGGTTTGGCAATATAGTCGTCGGCCCCCATATCCAGACCGGTAACTACGCTGTATTCATCGCCGGAAGCAGTAAGGAAGATCACGGGGATATTCGTATTGGCCTTGGCGGCTGCGCATACGGCAAAACCGTTTCCATCCGCCAGCGATATGTCGACAAGCAGCAGGTCGTAGCTGTCGTTCTCGATTTTCCGGATCGCAGCGGCCTGCCCGCTGACTGATTCCACTGAAAAGCCTTCGCTTTTGAGGAATTCGGTCAGATTGTCGACTATGCTTTTATCATCTTCAACAAGCAATATCCTTGTCATTGGTCACCTCGGCCATATCGGACACTGAACTCTGCATTAAAACTATAATTCCGTAATGTGCTTGGATGCAAGGAATACAGCTCTTAGCTGCCTTAACAATTAATTATACGAAAAACTATACCATTCTTCTAAAATGTTGCGCAAATCAACGTCGAGGTACGTGAGTGCCCTGTTTTTAACATCTTCCGGCACGCCATAGTAAGCTTCCGCGATCGAACCGGTAATGGCGGCAATCGTATCGCTGTCACCGCCAACTGAGACAGCCGTCCTTATGGCGTCTTCAAAGGACTCGGCCTCCAGGAAAGCTTCGATCGCCTGTGGAACTGTATTTTGACAGGTCTCATTGAATTCGTATGTGCTCCTGATCTCATCGATCGTGAAGTCAAGTGAGTAATAGTCTTTTACGATCCTGTCGCGGATCTCTTTTTTGCTGTATCCTTTCCTTGCCATGAATATGGCCATGGCGACTGCTTCTGCGCCCTTGATCCCTTCCGGGTGGTTATGGGTCACACCGGTAACAGCCCGGGACAACCGGATCACTTCTTCTTCAGTTTCAGAAGCGAACCCTACCGGACTGATGCGCATCGCAGCACCATTACCAAAGCTGTTGTACGGCTGGGGCGTATCGCTGAAGACCCAATGGATGAACCTGCCGCCGTAGCCGCAATTCGGATACCTTCGCCCGATCTGCTGCATATATTTGACAGCCAGCCTTTCGGCAGCAGCGTAGTATTCACTGTCGCAGCCATCCGGTGCGCTCTTTCTGATGCGCCTGGCTTCCATGACAGCTTTGGCAACAGCAAGTGTCATTATACTGTCATCTGTTACTTTGCAGTCGCCCGTGAACAACTCAAAGTTTTTATTGCGATAATTATTGAATTCAAAACGCGAACCGACAATATCGCCAACGATCGCTCCAATCATCTATTCATGACCTCGTCCATATTATTGATTTTCCCAGTAACAATACTGTAATTTTAACGTATACGGCATACGACAGTTTTGGCTATTTTATCTCCAAGCCGCTGGTTTAAAGGTGATTTATAGATGATAACAGCACCTACCAGGTTAAAAAATATGCCATCGACCAATCTAGCGAGATTCCTCAGCACAGACTGCTTCAGCGTTATTCTGCCTCCATCGGGATCCCTTACCCTTATGCCTACGATTAGCTTGCCCAGTGTATAGCCAGTAATACCTTCGAGCAATATGTAATATAAGATGATAATCACCAGAAACACTCCACAAATGGGATCGAATATTATCCACAAATGATCCTCGGGCTGCATCAGCCAGACACCCTTGACCATGTATGTGATCGGGAAGAAAACGATGCAAAAGAATATAAAGTCCAATACTATTGCCACACCTCTTCTGATAATGCCTGCATACTTCATATGGCTCCCCTTCTCTGCAGCAGGTCTCCAAATAAGACTTTACATCTAAAGTTTATTATATAGAAAGCAAGATTTACATTCAATTAAGCGGCTTATCAATTCCACGATCATAATACATTAACTCCGGCAACAGCCTAGTTGGCATGCCTGAAACCCAGAACTTCTTCCAGCACTTCGACATACTCCTGGGGATATTTCTCGTTTTCAGTTTTTAAGTGCCATATGACTGCTTCCATCGGTTGTGCCTGCATGCCAGGTCTGGCAGAACTGATATCGTCATCGGCATTGGCAACGATCGATATCTTTGCGTTCCGGCTGATCTCGTCTCCTTTCAGCCCTTTCGGATATCCGCTTCCGTCAAGCATTTCATGATGCTGCGCGACAACATCCAGGTATTTTCTCGGAAAACCGATGCTCACAAGAGAACTCATGCCCAGTTCACAATGTTGTTTCATCAATGCCGTTTCCGTGTCTGTCAAAATTTCAGATTTCAGAATGATTGACTTTGGCACAAGGGACATAAAGTTTTATAATATTTCCCTCTTTTATATATCTTTAGTCCTAACCTTTCGAAAACCTCGGTAATTTTTACGTTTTTCTTTATTTCATTATAATAATCATTGAAAGTATAATCACTAATTGTAATCATCTCCTTCAAGCTTACAGTATACGTGTAAATTTATTACATAATTCGACGTAAAAATTAAAGTTCCTTCATAAGTTCAATTATCTTTGCATAAAATTGTTGTATGATAATTTTTAAGGGTATTTTTCTAAATGTTAACCATATAATGTTAACCCGATATTAGTATTCAGTGTCTGCCTCTCGTACCATTACTCATAATAACGGCCCACTGTTTAGATACAAGCTATGATCCCAACAAGTTTTTCTGCATATAAGTACATAAATGTTCTATACTAAATCAATTCAACAAAAATTCAAAAAAATCCTATTACTTAGCAAACGAACAGGAGGCAGGTGCTTGTTTCACCTGCCTCCTGTTCGTTTGTCCCATATGATTCCTTTATTGTATATGTCAGGGTGCGTGAGTGTACACGTCATCCTAGCACGGCTTCGACAAACCTTTGTATAATAGCCACCGGCAGCCAGATAGTTATCGCATAGCAGGGAGCGGGTTTGTTTTTCGCTCGTGCCCCTGACGTAGATGGAGATATAAAAGGGATAGACCTCATCCCCGGCGCTGAGCCCGAAGCTTGCGGCATCTTCCTGCGTATTGGTCACCATGACCTCAATGGAGTGCGAAAAGGCATTTTCCTTTCATCATGTATTGCCAAACTTTTTATCAAATTCCGGCTCATAAAGACGAAAAAGGCTAAAGCTCCTGACTCCTTCAAATTGCTTCAGTTCTGTCTTTCGTATACCAACATTAAGAAAATGATCATAGACATACCGTTAGGATAAGGCTCTTCATGAAAAAAAGCTGTCTCCTCAATGGGACAGCTTTTTTATTCATTAAGTATGACTTACATTATCACAAAATTCGAATAAGTTAAATCTTAACCTCCAAAAATCCATCCCCCATCACTGCTCAGAGAACAGCGGTGTCGACAGGTAGCGCTCGCCGGTGTCGGGCAGGATCGCGACTATGACCTTGCCGGCGTTCTCGGGACGCTTTGCAAGCTCGGTCGCTGCCCAGACTGCCGCGCCGGAGGAAATACCGATCAGGAGTCCCTCGGTACGGGCAAGTTCGCGTCCGGTCTCAAACGCATCTTCGTTCTTCACGCGGATGATCTCGTCATATACATTTGTGTTCAGAACCGCCGGAACAAAGCCTGCCCCGATGCCCTGGATCTTATGAGGCCCCGGGTTGCCGCCCGACAATACCGGAGAAGCGTCCGGTTCTACTGCCACTATTTTGATATTCGGATTCTTCGACCTGAGATACTCGCCTGCGCCGGTTATGGTACCGCCGGTGCCGACTCCGGAAACGAAAATATCGATCTTCCCGTCAGTATCCTCCCAGATCTCGGGACCCGTCGTCTCCCTGTGTATCCGTGGGTTGGCCGGGTTGTCGAACTGGCCCGGGATAAAGGAATTCGGGATCTCCGCCGCAAGCTCCTTTGCCTTTGCGATTGCGCCGGGCATTCCCTTGGAACCCTCGGTAAGTACCAGTTCAGCGCCGTATGCCTTCAGCAGGTTCCTGCGCTCAATGCTCATCGTCTCAGGCATCGTAAGAATAATACGGTAACCACGCGCTGCGGCGACTGACGCAAGGCCGATACCTGTATTTCCGCTGGTCGGCTCGATAATGACCGAATCAGGCTTCAGCACCCCTCTTTTTTCAGCATCGTCGATCATCGCCCAGGCGATCCTGTCCTTCACGCTGCCAGCCGGATTGTAGTATTCCAGCTTTCCAATGACTGTTGCTCCAAGCTTATGCTTCTTCCCATAGTTGGTGAGTTCCAGCAAAGGCGTCCTTCCGATAAGATCCGTAAGATTCTTGTAAATTCTCGCCATAACACATCCTCCTTAACCTAAACATATCCTTATATTAATTTCATTACTTCACAATCTGCATCGTTCCGTCTTCTACAATTATAGCCTCATTTATTACAGCCCTGCTTCAAGGCCTCGTTTCTGCTAACCTGTGTTGTCTCTTCCGGTTCAGTCAATCGAACATATAATTCATATATGTTTAGTATGCTATAATAATACAGCACGACGAAATATTTGTCAATAGTTTTATCGGAAAAATATATAAAAAATATATGAATTGTATGCTATTGACAAACACAGTATTTTAGCCTATCATATTTAATACATACTAATTATATATGAAATGAGGAGTTTGCCATGAGAATCTCCGCCAAAGGACGCTATGCGCTGGCAGCCGTAATAAATATGGCGCAGCAATATGACAGTGGTGAGTGTATCACGGTCATCAGCATTTCGGAAAGGCTGGGCATCTCAAAAATTTACCTCGAGCAGGTCTTCTCAATGTTGAAGCGCGGCGACATCGTCCGATCGGTCAAAGGTGCGCAGGGCGGCTATCAGCTCGTCCGTCCGCCGGAACAGATAACCGTGCTGGATGTGCTGTCAGCCGTTGAAACCTCTTTATTCGAAGCAGTGGAAGACACCGTGCCGGAAAAAGCTCCGGAAATCGAGGCGGCAATGCGCTCGTCAGTATTCGAGGCCATGGACAGGTCACTGAGCGATGCGTTGTCCCGTATCACCCTGGAGGATCTGGTCTTAGAAACAGAAAAATACAGCGGTGGACAGTCGATCATGTATTATATATGAAGTTTATATATGATGAAGTGTACGAGGTAAGAGATATAGATATATTCAGCAGGAAGTAATCAGCAGCGGACAGGCAAAGACCTGGTGATAAGGTATAAGACCTGGAAAGAAGATAATAGGTAAAGGACGAAGATAAACGATATGAAACATGAGACTCGACATATGCAATATGATGCCTGGGCCTAAAGATATGACGATATGTGAAAATCTTGATCCGAGATATGAGATTTGCCGTAAGAGGGGTATGTTTATGGAATTCGAAACTTTATGCATCCACGGAAACGATACAAGATATGATTCCACCGGTGCGATCAGCGTCCCGATCTTCCAGTCTGCCACCTTCGCCCACCCCGGTGTCGGGCTGAGCACGGGATACGATTATTCCAGGCTGCAGAACCCGACGCGGGAACACCTGGAAAAAACCATTGCGAAACTCGAGAACGGCATCGATGCCATGGCTTTTTCCACGGGAATGGCAGCCATCGCAGCGCTAATGGAGCTCTTCAGCCCCGGGGACCATTTCATTGCCTCGGACGATCTTTACGGAGGTTCCCACCGGCTGTTCTGCCACATATCCGGAAAAAACGGGCTTTCATTCGATTTTGCCGATACCTCGGATATAGAAAAGGTATCCTCGCTTATCAGGCCGGAGACAAAAGCCATCTTTGTCGAAACGCCTACCAACCCGATGATGCAGGTCACGGACATCGCAGCCGTCTCAGAGCTCTGTAAGGAGCACGGCCTTCTGCTGGTCGTGGACAACACTTTCCTGACGCCGTGTTTCCAGAAGCCTCTGGATCTAGGCGCCGATATAGTGGTCCACAGCGGCACGAAATATCTCGGCGGACATAACGACACGCTGGCAGGATTCCTTGCAGTGTCGGATGCAGCCCTGTCCGAGCGGCTGCGCTTCATATACAAGACGACGGGGGCGTGCCTCTCGCCATTCGACAGCTGGCTCATGATCCGCGGTGTCAAAACGCTGGCTGTCCGGATGGAACGCCAGCAGGAAAACGCGATGAAGATCGCCCAATGGCTCTGCACCCATAAAAAGATCAAAAAGGTATATTATGTCGGTCTCCCGTCCCATCCCCAGTATGAGATATCGAAAAAGCAAACGACAGGTTTCGGAGCGATGATCTCATTTGAAACAGACAGCGAGAAAACAGCCCTGGGACTCCTGCAGCGGGTGAATGTCATACAGTATGCCGAAAGTCTCGGCGGCGTGGAAAGCCTCGTCACATACCCGATGCTGCAGACCCACGCCGACATACCAAAGGAAGCGCGGGAGGCCAAGGGTATAAATGAACGTTTGCTGCGCCTCTCTGTTGGGCTGGAATCCGCGGCTGACCTGATCGCGGACCTGGAGCAGGCATTGGGTGATTAACCGATACAGTTTATGAAGAAACAGAACTTTCCGAAAACAAGTGTTGGATCACCAACTTATACTTCGAACCGGAGGCAAACAAGATATGACATACTCATTTGATAAAGTAATCGACCGTCACGGAACTGACTCGCTGAAGTATGATCTTGCGGCAAAAAGGGGGCTGCCGGAAGATATCCTCCCGTTATGGGTGGCCGACATGGATTTCCCTTCACCGCCGGAAGTATTGGAAGCGCTCGTTGATAAAAGCCTCCACGGCATTTTCGGATACAGCGACGCCATAAATGACGACTACTACAACGCATTGGCCGATTGGTACGCCAGCCGGTTCGGCTGGCATCTTTCACCCAAGTGGCTTGTAAAAACACCCGGCGTCGTTTTTGCTGTCTGCACTGCGATCCGCGCACTGACGAATGAAGGCGACTCTGTCCTTATCCAGCAGCCGGTCTACCATCCGTTCGCAGGATCTGTCCTCGCAAACGACCGCAAACTGGTCGTAAATGAACTGGTATATAATGACGGTAAGTATTCGATAGATTTTGACGATTTCGAAGACAAAATAGTCAAAAACAACGTGAAGCTCTTTATCCTCTGCAGCCCGCACAATCCGGTCGGACGCGTATGGACGAAGGACGAGCTTGCCGCGATGGGAGAAATATGCTTAAAACACGGCATAAAGGTAGTTGCGGATGAGATACACGCCGATTTCGTCTATCCCGGATACCGCCACCACGTTTTCGAAACTGTAAGGCCGGAGTTTTCCGATATAACAGTTACCTGCACGGCTCCGACCAAGACATTCAACCTGG
>DAOSCC010000027.1:0-14995 GCA_035361135.1 Clostridiales bacterium
GAACTGGGTTTAGCCTCATAAACAATTTTTGGATTTATTTTTGCTCATTTATAGATTTTCTTTGAACTATGTGTTATAATATTCCATAAAATTTCTGGCATACTGTGCACATCAGACCAGTTATGGGATATGCGCGTAAACTATATACGGATCATACACAACAGCTTCTTTCCGGTTTATAGCAGGAAGCGGATCATGAGGAGGTCAGAAGTGATCAAGGTAGAACATCTTGTAAAAAAGTATGACAAAGTTACAGCGGTAAACGACATAAGTTTCACCGTCCACCCCGGTGAAGTGACCGTGCTGCTTGGCCCCAACGGCGCGGGCAAATCGACGGCCATCAAGAGTATCGCAGGTCTGCTTAATTATAAAGGCGAGATCACAATTTGCGGAATGCCTAATAAAAGTATCGAGGCAAAAAGGGTTTTCGGTTACGTGCCGGAGATCCCGGCGCTGTTCGAACTGATGACGATATGGGACCATGTGCAGTTCATAGCAAAGGCATACAGGCTAGAAGAAGGATGGCAGGAGGAAGCGGAACAGCTGCTGAAAAGATTCGAGATACTGGATAAAAAAGATTCGTTGAGCAGGGAACTGTCTAAAGGCATGCTCCAGAAAGTCAGTATCGTTCTGGCTCTGATGATAAATCCAAAAGCCGTGCTGTTCGATGAGCCGCTGATAGGGCTTGATCCAAAGGCTATCAGCGAAATGCTGGCCATTTTCGAAGAGCTTAAGCGCAAGGGGGTCAGCATCCTGATAAGCACGCACATCATCGACACTATCAGTGATGTTTGGGACAGGGCTTATATCATGAACAAGGGATCCATCGTATATGAGACTACCAGGGAAGGAACGAACGGAAAGGATCTCAAGTCCCTCTTCTTTGAAATGACTGATGTGAACGATGCGGAGGTATCAGCATGAACGCGGTGGTTTATTTGCTGCTCCGGCAGTATGCCAACAGGATCAGGCGGCTGTTCAGAAAACCGCTGAATGCCTTATTGACGATAATAGCGGCCCTGTTCATATTGAGCGGACCTATATTGATGCTTGTGATCCCTGAGTTTTATGAAGGCTTAGTCGGCGCCAGGGGAAGAGAGATCGCTGTCGCAGGAGTACAGCTTTTTATCGGAATGACACTGATTTTGTCTTCACTGTCGCAGCAGGGCGGGCTTTTCACATACTCGGAAGCGAGCATTTTGTTCAGCGCGCCGCTGACCAAGAGGACGGTACTTCTGTATTCCACGCTGCAGTCGCTGCCCGGCTCGATCCTGACGTCGATATTCATGTGTTTCTATTTCCCATGGCTCATCGGAAGCGCGATGACTCCGCTGAAACTGCTGGCAACGCTTTTGGTGATGGCGCTGCTGATCTTCTGTATATCCATACTCTACTATTATATCTATATCCAGGATATCGCCCATGAAGGCCTGAAAAAGAGACTGAAGAAGTATTTGCTGATATTCTTCGGAGCGGTCGCAGTTATATATGCAGTGATCTGGCTGACGAACGGACATGATTTCGGGGAGGCCGCAATAACATTTTTCACCAGTCCGTTCTACAATGCATTCCCGCTGTTCGGCTGGGCAAAATGGGCGGTTGCGGCTTTGCTGAATGATCAGTATATTACAGGTTTCATACCTGCGATACTGCTTCTGCTCGTTTCAGCATTTGTACTTGCCAGGATATACTATTCGCAGGATGTGGACTTCTACGAAAAGGCGCAGCTTGACTCCATCAGGCTGCAGAAGGTGGTGGACGCCCTCAGGAGCAACGGGTACGATGCAGCCGGCCTGACTGAACAAAAAGTCCGCCGGACCAAAGGCAGTTTCAGGGAAGGGGCAGCGGCCATAATGTCGAGGCAGTTCCTTGAGATGAAAAAAAGAGGCCCGATGCTGGCGTTCAGGGATCTGATCAACGGTTTGATCTATATTGTGATCGGACTGGCGGCCGGGTTCGATTTTACGATCGTGTTCACAATGATCGTTTTTTCGATGATCGTAAACACGACTACGGACAGTTGGAATGCGGAATTCAAGAAACCATACGTATATCTTATACCTGAAAGTCCGTTCAGAAAGCTGATGTATGCGATACTGCCCAGCATCGTTAAGAACATGCTGGGAGAATCGATCATAGTGGTGATAGCGGCGGCCCTGTTCGGAGCAGGAGTACGGGAGGCTGTGTTCAGTGTGATCCTGCTTGCGGCATATACGCTGCTTTTTACTTCAGCAGGCGTTTTTACATACAGGATCATGGGACATATGACGAATACGGTATTGCTGATGTTCATGAGGCAGTTGTTCATAATGGCGGCAGCGGTACCGGGCGGTGTTATAGCCATAGTCCTGAACCTGGCAGCAGGTATCGGAGACCCGGTGCTGCTGATGATACCCGTCATCCTGGCCAACCTGCTTTGCTCGCTGCTCTTCATGTTCCTGAGCCGGAAACTGCTTTTACAGAGCGAGCTAATGAATTGAAGCTTATGGATTGGTACGGATGCCTGCTGGAATGGACAGCGGGCATTTTTACTGTGTGCTGCCTGATTTGATTACATGCAGGAAAAGCCGGCGGATGCCCGGTCAGAAAGCTCGCCCGTAAAGCACAGATATCTGGGGCTATTTTATGCATCAAGTATGGTAGAAGCCGGCGGATGCCCGATCAAGATATTTATGAGTTGCAAGTGATACAGATACGGCCGGGTCATGCAGCCCGAATGAGGCAACAGGAACCACAACCGGCAGCATGGACGCTGCCGGCGCTGGTCCCGAGCCACGGACGGCGAGTGACCTGCGCCCTCATTGGAGCAAATGAGCCGGTCAGCAGCTGTTCACGAAGCAACTCCAATGCATGATCGGGCATCCGCCGGCTTCTGCATCAGTGTATGACGGGGTAGCCGCACTGAGTCGGTAAGTTGCCGACTGCCTGGCACAGATCCGGATGCGATTGCCGGACGCCGGCTATTTTCCTGCGCCTGTACAGAGGTCGCTTTCCATAGGCTTTATCGATTCAAGCGCAGGGCCTTCAATGACCTCGCCGGTGTATGTGAATCTTGATCCGTGGCACGGGCAGTCCCACGACAGTTCTGCCGAATTCCACTTGAGTTCGCAGCCCAGGTGGGTGCAGGTCGTGCTCACATAGTGGAGTTTGCCGTCGTTGTCACGGTAAACGCCGACCTTATAGCCGTCCGCTTCTGTGATCTCCGCATTTCCTTTCTCGATTTTTTCGGTCCCTTCGGGGATGTTCAGCTTGCCGGATATCAGGTTTACCGCAACATCGAAGTTTTCTTTTATGAAGTTCTTGGCCGATGCCGCGGGCGTGAAGCGCGAAGGACTGAACACTTCTTCCCACGGGCTTTCTCCCTTTATGATCAGGTCGGAGATGATCATTGCCGCTGCGGTACCGTTCGTCATGCCCCATTTGTCAAAGCCGGTGGCTACGAATATCGTTTCCCTGCCTGACGTCATGGGACCTATGAACGGTATCTCGTCCATTGCGGTATAATCCTGGGCCGACCATCTGTATGGTATGCTTTCAATATCGAACATCGGCTTTGCGAAATCCCTGATGATCTCGTAGTGGTTGTGCAGGTTTTTGCCA
Source organism: Clostridiales bacterium (assembly GCA_035361135.1). GTDB lineage: Bacteria > Bacillota > Clostridia > Acetivibrionales > DTU013 > DTU013. Next base: position 3,601 of record DAOSCC010000027.1, read on the forward strand.
TGCCCTGTCTTGTGGTTCTCGCCTCCCACCAGTATCGCTGAAATATCGCTGCCTGTATGCGGACGAAGAGTCCTCGTCGGTTCTTCTGCATTGATATACATGCCTTCAGGGAAAGAGTCCCTTATCCGGAGCGCCATCAGGTATGTGCGCTGAGGGTAGACTCTGGCAAAATAAAGTCCAGGCTTGTCAAAGAAAGGATACCGTGTGGCCTGTACCACGTATCTTGCCCTGATTTTCCTTCCGTTGTCAGTAACGACTATATTGGGGTCGCCTTCCCGGATATCGACAGCCCGGGTGTTTTCATATATTTTGCAGTCCTCGCCCTCGATCAGCCCGGCCAATGCCAGCAGATATTTCCGGGGATGGAAATATGCCTGGTCTGTGAATTTCATCGCTCCCTCGATGCCGAAGGGAAGATCGAGCGTTTCCGCATATTCGGCGGGCAGTCCAAGCCTGAGTGCCGATCCTGTTTCATCTTCAAGCTTCTGTATCATGTTCCTGTCCTGGGTGAACACATATGCAGGGACCCTTTTGAAGTCACAGTCTATATTGTTGTCATGGATTATTTTATCTATCAGGTCGATGGCAGACTGGTTTGCCTGGGCATACTGCTTTGCCTTTTCTTCTCCGACGGCATTGATCATTTTGTAGTATTTGAGTGCATGCTGCGACGTGATCTTGGCTGTCGTATGCGCAGATACGCCTTTTGCAATGCGGTTGGCCTCGATAACGGCTATCCTGATGCCGTGCCCGCGAAGAAGATATGCAGTCGTAAGTCCGGTGATACCCGCGCCCACGATCGCCACATCCACATCCGTGTCATCTTCCAGGGATGCGTAATTTGTGTCGCTTGTGGTACCGATCCAGAGCGATGCCGGTACGCCGCTGAACTTTATACTGTTTTCATTGCTCATATTCATGTGATCCTCCAAAAAAAATGCATGATAGATCGTATGTAATCAGTTGTTCACTATGCAGCTGCGCGGTTTGGCGGCATGTGCCGCAGACAGTGCAGTGCGGCATACGCGCAAAGTTGCTCAGCAACATACGCCGGCATTTATATATATTCTTCAAAAGTCGGATTTTCATGCAATATAGTGCGATATAAGCAGGCAGGAATCAAGTGATGAAATAAGCGGCCGGTAAAATGCCGAACCGGGTGTCGCCCGGACATGCCTGCCGATTTTTGCATTCGGTTGGCAAAATCACGCCGGTAACTTGTTGGAAAAACCGATCAGTAATTTCAGTACAGGATAACAGGGTGGTGCGGTACGGTTCAAAAGGCGGTGCATAATATGCGTAATAAAAGAGACTGCACCACAGGGCCGGACCCTCAGTGCAGTCTTTCTCCGGATCACATGATTCGCCTTGCCGTGACCGGACCAGGCCGATTATCAGTTCCGACATAATGATCCATTTGCTTTTGGTGCGTTCATTCAGCCGATCCGGCAGGATCATCCGATTTGGAAGAGTCATCAGGACCCGTGTTATCATCCGGCCCTGGAGAATGATCTGATCCCAAAGGCTCGTTCGTTCCGGCAGAAGCATCCGATCCTGCCTGTTTATCCGGTTCTGTGGAGTCATCCGTCCCGGGGCTGTCGCCCTGGGCGTCGTGATTTCCTGTGCCGTCATGATCTTTCCCACGGTCATTTTCGTCATAATTGCCATTGCCGGATTCGCCGCCGTCGTCCGATCCGTTGCCTGGACCGCCAAAGCCGCCGAAATCGTCAAAACCTCCGAAAGTACCGGAGTTGCCGAAATCGCCGAAGTTCCCGTACATCGTATCAAGTGCGGCTTTTATGCTGCTTAAGGCCCCGTAGACGTATATGCTGCAGCCTACGTAGAACAATACCCACAGGAAAGGTATGCTGATCCTGAATATATCCAGTACGGTACCGACTATCAGGGGCAATGTCATGGAATATACACTGATCTTGAATATGTTGCGGCTTGAAAGCCGTGTCCCCCTGGCTGCATTGACAGCCCGGCCGATCAGGCTGACGATGAATGCGCTGAAGAATTTCCCCGCTATGAAAAACACGCTGAAGAAAATGGCAATTATAACGAAAACGATCACAAGTGTCGGTTTCAGTATCGGGATCGCCGCTACAAGGCTGTCCCGTGTCATAGTTGCATTGCCGTATATACTCCACGGCACTTCCTGCCGCTGCAGATAATTCTTCTGGATCATCTTTTCGCTGGTGATCAGTATTACATTATCGTACTGGTACAGGATATCTTCCGGGTCTGCATCGGTCCTGGTATCGATCACGATGGGAAGATCACCGTCGATGACGATAGGCATTTCAGCATATATCTCCAGTTTGCCGTTTTCGAGCTTGAAATCCGGCACGTCATCGAGTACTTCTTCCGAAAATATGTCTATCAACTCGCTTACCTGGGAGAACCAACTTGCACATGTGGCCAATGAAAGCACAAGAGACAGCAGTATCAGATAGGCGACGACCCTGCCGGTGCTTTGCCTCAAAAACAGCCTGTATTTGCTGAAGCTTGTGATACTGTAAAAAAAGCTCTTAAAGAATCCTGTTTTCGTTTCGTTCATAAGAACCTCCGGATATTTGTTATACTCGGCATTATCGATTATTGGCATTATAGATAACCGGTATTATCGCATTTACACAAACGCCCGTTTCCGGTGCTGTACTCGGGAAATAAACTTCGGACAGGCGCATGGTATTTCTCCGCTCGCGATCCGTGCGGTCATCAGCCTGTTTTATCCCGAGTCTGCGGCTGTATGAGCGGCACGTGGAAGTGCTGCCGATAACCATACTTATTATACAATAAGGGGATATTTTTTCAAATTTAATTATTGTCGAAATATTGACAGTGTATATACACAGTGATAAACTGTATATGAACTGTATATATATAGACATACACAGTTGAGAATTCCGCAAGAGGTGGTTTTTTGTTCATAGCACTGTCGAATAATGATCCGACTCCGCTGTATGAGCAAATCAAGAAGCAGATAATAGAGCAGATCATGAGCGGGGAACTGCCGCCGGGATATATGCTGCCGTCGATCAGGGCTCTTGCCAAGGAACTTGAGATAAGCGTGATCACGGTGAAAAAGGCATATGAAGACCTTGAGGCCGGCGGATATATAGTGACAAACCAGGGGAAAGGCTCATTTGTCGCCCAGGCCGGGGCAGAGTTCGTCAGGGAGTCCAAACTGAAAGAGATACAAAAAAGCTTTGAAGAGGGGATCGCACTGTGCAGGGAGCTTGGCTTTGACGACGACGGCATCCGAAAGGTATTCGGGGATATACTTGATGAGTTCGGACAGGTGTGACCCGCAGCCATGGCACGGACGCATGCAGAGCATGAATATGTTCAGATCATGCATCAAGCCATGCACTTGCTCAAAGCGCAGATATATGCAAAGTTCGGTCATGTCCAAACGATCATTTTATATAAACAGATTGGAGTGGTTTGAATGGATGCTGTACTGAATGTGGACAGACTTGTCAAAAAGTACGAGAAGTTTTCATTGAAAGAAGTGAGCTTTCAGATCCCTAGAGGGTACATCATGGGATTCATCGGCAGGAACGGAGCCGGCAAGACTACTGTGATCAAATGCATAATGGACCTGATACCTTTTGATGCAGGTTCAATCGAAGTATTCGGCCTTGACAGCAGGCGGGACTCCGATGAGATCAGGAGAAGAGTAGGTTATGTGAGTGAAGAGCAGTACTTTTATGAAAACATGACGGCAGGCTGGAACCTGGATTTCTTTGGCGGCTTTTATCCGAACTGGAACAGGGACCTGGGTCTGTCGCTGATGAAAAAATTCGATATCGACCCATCAAAAAACGTCGGTGAACTGTCAAAGGGCATGAAAGTCAAACTGGCCCTTGCACTTGCACTGGCACACAAGCCGGAATTCCTCATACTTGACGAGCCTACTTCCGGGCTTGATCCTGTCATCAGGAACGAATTGCTGGAACTCCTGCTGGAAGTGGTACAGGATGAGAACTGCTCCATATTCTTTTCTTCGCATATAACTTCAGATATCGAAAAAATAGCTGATTTCGTAACATTCATCGAAGACGGCAGGATAGTGATCAGCGATGAGAAAGATGCGATATTGGACAAATGGAGGCTGTTCAAGGTCGAGAACAGTTGCGGCGCCGCCGGCCTGTCAGAGCGGCTGATCGGCGTCAAAAAAGGCGAATTCGGTTTCAGCGGCATGACAGACGATCCGGAAAGCTTTATCAGGGAATTGACCGGTAATTATCCGGACGTCCGTTATAAAGTCGAAAAGGTATCGCTGGATGACCTTCTGGTCAGGATAGTAAGGGAGGAAGAGGAAAATGAAGAATGAAACGATCCGCCTTGCGGTAAAGGATTTTCAGATACAGGTAAAGTGGATAAAAAGTTACGTTATCACGCTGCTCGTGTTTCTTGCCATGTTTCTTCTAATGAGCCCAAAGCAATACCAGATGGCGTTTTCAATGGCTGCCCTGGTCACGTTGTACCGCTTTATCAATTTGACTATGTATGAGGACGAGAAAAACAACACGCTGAGATTGATCGACTCCCTGCCGGTCGGACGGGAGACTGTCGTAAAGGCCAGGTACCTCAGCACCGGCATCCTTACGGCCGCACTGATCATAGTTCTTGGCGCCGTATCGTTCATTGCTGACAGCACTGACAGATTGGCTTCAGCGGCAGCGACCATATGCGTATTCCTGATCTATGTGATACTGATGGCAGTGTATATGCCTATAGGATTCAAACTGGGATATATAAAGGCAGTGAATGTCAACAGGTTCGTTTTTATCGGGATTTTCCTGCTGATCGGGATTGGTTCGATGCTGATGGGCAACCTGGCCGGACAGCGTGGTTACGATGCGGCAGGGAGTTTAACATCGATGTTCGCCGACACGAGCCCCGCACTGGTAACGGCAGTTTTCGCAGTGGCTGCGATTTTGCTGTATATTGTATCAATGAAGGTATCGGTGGTATTCTATAAAAAACGGGAACTGTTTTAGGAGGAAACATGTCAAAACTTCAACTGATCGCCACGTCGGCGTTCGGCATAGAATCGGTCGTAGCAAGGGAACTGAAATGGCTGGGATATGAAGACCAGCAGGTCGAAAACGGGAAAGTCACTTTTGCCGGTGACGAAGAGGCAATCTGCAGATCGAACATATGGCTGCGTACTGCCGACCGTGTGCTGGTGAAAATGGGCGAATTCGAAGCCCTTACCTTTGACGAACTCTTCGAGGGGACGAAAGCCCTCCCGTGGGACGAGTGGCTCCCTGAAAATGCGGAATTCCCGGTGGACGGCAAGTCGGTGAGTTCGAAGCTTGCCAGTGTGCCGGACTGCCAGGCCATCGTCAAGAAGGCCATCGTGGAAAAGATGAAGCAGCGCTATAAAAAGCAGTGGTTCGAGGAAAACGGACCGCTGTACAGGATAGAGGTGAGCCTTCTCAAGGACAGGGCGACCCTTACCATAGATACATCAGGTCCGGGGCTCCACAAGCGCGGTTACAGGGATCTCGTCGGCGAAGCCCCGCTGAAGGAAACGATGGCTTCCGCCCTGCTGCTTATAAGCAGGTGGAGGCCGGGCAGAGAACTGATCGATCCGTTCTGCGGTTCAGGTACGATCCCGGTCGAGGCAGCGATGATGGCGGCCAACATGGCGCCGGGAGCGAAACGCAGTTTTTCAGCCGAGAAATGGCGCCAGGCACCTGCCGCACTGTGGAAACGGGCGAGGGAAGAAGCAGCGGACAAGGTAAAGATCGACGGTGAGATCAGGATACACGGCTCCGATATTGACGACGGGGTACTCAGCCTTGCCAGGCACCATGCCGAAAAAGCCGGTGTTTCACAGCTTATACACCTTCAGAGAAGAGATTTCAGGGAGATAAGTTCAAAGCACAAATATGGGTTTATCATAACCAACCCTCCGTATGGCGAGCGGATAGGCGAACTGCCCGAGGTGGAGCGGATATACAGGGACCTGGGCGGTATTTTCAAAAAATTCGATACATGGTCTTTCTACGTGCTTACATCCCATCAGAGGTTCGAGGCGCTGGTCGGAAGAAGGGCTGACAAGAAGCGGAAACTGTATAACGGCAGGATCCAGTGCAACTACTACCAGTTTTTCGGACCGCCGCCGCCAAAGCCAGCCAGGGAGGAAGCAGACCCTTCGACCTAATCATTCGATATCCGGCTTTGTACCGATATCAGCAACTCAATCATTCAATAAGCAGATTTGTGCCGTTTTTCAGCTTTTGGGCACATGGATGTGCATTTATTCAACTTTTGGGACAGCAAAATGATACATAATCAGTATAAACCTAATATTATTTTTACTGTTCTGATATAAAAGATGAATGATCGCAGCATGAATGGAGCACGTTCTCGAATGATGATAAGAAAAGAGCGGTATGCAGATGTGATCCCGGCCACGGAACATGTATTTGACGTAATAGCTGCCATATATTAATATATAAATAACAAATAACAGATATATGGCAGTTTTTGCAGAACGGTAGGTTGGGAAAATGCTGATAAACGTTACAAGGTCCAGAACCCGCGGTACCGTCAGGATACCCGGGTCCAAATCACATACCATCAGGGCGCTTTTTATCGCCAGCCTTGCAGAAGGCAGATCCGTTATTTCACATCCCCTTTTATCGAAAGATGCATTTTCGGCAGTCGAAGTATGCAAAGCTTTTGGAGCCTGCATTGAAAATACGGGCGACAGTTTCATCATCGACGGGTTCGGCGGCGTTCCGGCGATCCCGGATGATGTGGTGGATGTCGGCAATTCGGGTACAACGCTGCGCTTTGCGATGATGACCGCAGGACTGGCTGAAGGATGGACTGTTTTCACCGGCGACAGCCAGATACGCCGCAGGCCTCTCGGGCCCCTGATAAAGGCGATGAACCAGCTTGGCGGCAATGTGTTTTCCACACGGGGCAACGACATGGCGCCGGTAGCTGTGCGAGGGAGGCTGAAGGGCGGAAGCACGGATCTGGACGCCTTCACTTCACAGTATCTTTCTTCGATACTGATCAATGCCCCTCTCCTGGACCAGGATACCGAGGTCATCATTACAAGGCTCAATGAAAGGCCGTATGTGGAGATGACCATGTGGTGGCTGGACGGCCAGGGAATCGAATATGCCAACGAAGATTTCAGGAGAATAAAGATAAAAGGAAGGCAGAGGTACAGGGCTTTCAGCACGGAAATCCCCGGCGATTTCTCATCGGCTACTTTCTTTATGGCGCTGGCCGCCATATCAGGAGAGGAATTCGTACTGAAGAACCTCGATATGACGGACCCGCAGGGCGACAAAATGGTGCTGCGCTACCTGGAAGACATGGGTGCTGCGGTCAGTTGCCGCGAGGATGGGATAGTGATCAGGGGAAACGGGCTGAAAGGCATTGAGATCGATATGAACGCGACACCTGACGCCCTCCCTGCGATGGCTGTCGCGGGATGTTTCGCGAAGGGCGAGACAAGGCTGGTCAATGTGCCGCAGGCAAGGGTGAAGGAGACTGACCGGATCCGGGTGATGTGCTCCGAGCTTTCGAAGATGGGCGCCGATGTCGAGGAACTGCCTGACGGGCTTATCATACGTGAAAGCAAACTCAGGGGATGCAGGGTGAACGGGCACGGCGACCACAGGGTCGTCATGGCGCTCGCGATAGCGGGGCTGAACGCGGAAGGCGAGACCTGCATCGAGACGGCAGAGGCAGTTGACGTCACGTTCCCTGAATTCCCGCAGCTTATAAGGCAGTGCGGCGGTGACATAAGGATGATCAGGGAGAGTTCGGATGAAACCGGCGACGGTGCCGAAACCGGAACTGCAATTTGAATGGATCAGGGCAGATCGAAACAAGCTGGAACAATACAGGATCGGAGGTAAGAGATGCTGGGAAACACATTCGGCAGAATGTTCAGGATAACTACATGCGGCGAATCATATTCAGGAGGTTTCAGGAAGCACTTGCCCGTGCCTCCCGAATTGTACGGCGGGCAGATAGTGATCGTCGACGGTGTCCCGCCAGGACTCAGGATTACGGCGGAGGTCATCGAGGAGGAGTTAGCCAAGCGGAGGCCCGGGCTTTCGGAATTCAGTACGCCGCGAAGGGAGAAGGACAGGGTTTTCATATTCTCCGGGGTTATGGAGAATGACCTGACCACAGGAGCCCCTGTAGGGATGATCATACCCAACACCGACATCGGGGACGTGCATCTGCAGCAGCACAAGGCCAACAGGGAACTGGTCAGGCCAGGGCAGGCATCCTACACCTATTTCAGGAAATACGGCAGGTATTATGACTGGGCGGGCGCAGGACGGGCATCCGGACGTGAAACTGCCGCCAGAGTGGCGGGAGGCGCTGTCGCCAAGCTCATCCTTGATGCAATGGGCATAGATGTGATAGCTTACATAACCGAGATCCACGGGATCAAGGCTGCGCCTGTCACATATGAGACGGCTAAGGCCAATTACCGCAGGAATGAGATAAACTGCCCTGATCCGGAAGCCGCGCAGAAAATGATCGAAGAGTTGAGAAATATCAAAGCTGCCGGGGATTCATGCGGCGGCGTGGTCGAGATCCTTGCAAGGGGTGTGCCGGCAGGGCTGGGAGAGCCTGTGTTCGACAAGCTCAGCGCGATGATAGCCCATGCCATGTTATCCATAGGAGGAGTCAAAGGCGTAGAGTTCGGTGATGGATTCGAACATGCGAGGATGACCGGTTCTGAGTCAAATGACACGCCTTATTTCGACGAGAAAACCGGGAGGATCCGCTTCAGGACCAATCGGGCCGGCGGCCTGCTTGGCGGTATCTCCAACGGTGAAGATATAAGGGTCAGGGTGGCTGTGAAGCCCACGCCTACAATTTTGAAAAGCCAGGAGACGGCAGATATCGCAAAGTCGGAAAACGTTACCCATGTTTTTGCTTCCCGGAGCGATCCGACGATCTGTACCAGGATATATCCGGTCTGTGAGGCAATGATGAGGATCGTCCTGGTGGATGCGATATATATGGCCGAAGGGTACAGGAATGTCATATCTGCCATAGATCCTGAATGGGAGGGTATATGACGCCAGATACAAAAGGATACGGAAATATGATCCTGATAGGCATGCCCGGTTCGGGGAAAAGCACGGTTGGGCCTTTGCTTGCCCGGAAAACCGGGAAGAGTTTTGCGGATACCGATGATATAATACGCAAAACCGACGGAAGGGAGTTGGGCGAGATCGTAAGGACCGAAGGGCATATAAGGTTCCTTGAACTGCAGGAGCGGATAATCACATCGATGGATTTCCGGGACCACGTGATCGCAACAGGCGGCGGTGTGGTCAAAAGTGACGGTCTCATGCAGTTCTTCAGGCAGATCGGGACGGTCATATTCCTTGATGAGGATCCCGCAACACTTGAGAAACGGCTTGCCCCGGGAAGAAGGCTTGCAAGGCCGGAAGGCCAGACATTCAAGGCTGTCTACGAGGAACGAAAACCTCTTTATACTAAATATGCAGACAGAATAATCGACTGCAGAGGCAAATCTGCAGACGAAATCGTAATGGAGATATTAAGCGATGAGTGACCCTGTTTCTGTTTTGATCGTAGACGACAACAAGCAACTGTGCGAACTGCTGACAGAAAGCATCAACAGTACCGGAGACATGCGCGTGGCAGGGACAGCCAGTGATGGGAAAACGGCAATGGACATGATACGGGAACTGGAACCTGATGTAGTACTGCTGGACATCATTATACCGAACCTGGACGGACTTGCCGTCCTGGAAGGCATCGCCGGCCGGAAAGACGGGAAAAGGCCCGCCATAATCGTGTCAACCTCGGTCGGAAGTGAAAGCATCATTAAGCGGGCGATGGAACTGGGCGCAGATTATTACATATTGAAACCTTTCGAAATCAGTGTACTGATAACCCGGATAAGGCAGATCTGTTTAGAGGAACCGGCATATGGCCGGGTGATCGCCAGGAGCGATGTTGAGGCGCAGCCGTACGGAGGCGATGCTGCCCGGGTAGTTACGGAACTGATCAGGAGCATTGGAGTGACTCCCAACCTGTCAGGCTTCAATTACCTGAGGGAGGCAGTCTTGCTGGGGATGGAGCAGCCTGCCAGGCTAGAGAACGTGTCGAGGAACATATATACCATACTTGCGGATAGACATGGCACAAAAGCGCGAAATATCGACAGAGCCATAAGATGCGCCCTGACAAGCGCGCAAAATAAGACAAGAAATTCCAGTAACCTGATGAATATCATGCAGGATTCGATTTTATTCAACAACGGAAGGCGGCCGAATAATTCCCAGGTCATCGCCTTTTTGGCGAAAAAAGCGGGCAGGCGGCTTTTGGAAGCCAGGTCCGGCGATTGTAACATGGTGTGACTATATAGCATAATATAGGTCAACGATACCAGGCATTTCAAAACTGCGGAGAAAAGCTAAAAAGCTGCCTAAACGGCAGCTTTTTATTTATTGGTCCGATTATTTTTTCTTGTTTACTTTCTCCTTTAATACTTTGCCGGCCTTGAATACTGGAGCCTTTGAAGCGGGGATCTGTATCTCTTTCTTGGTCTGAGGATTTCTGCCTTTTCTTGCTGCTCTCTGTTTTACGTCAAATGTACCAAAACCAACAAGAACAACCTTGTCGCCCTTTACGAGAGCTTCCTCAACGGAGCTGATGAATGCGTTGAGAGCTGCTTCGCTGTTTTTCTTGTTCAGACCTGATTTTGAGGCAATAGAGTTGATTAAATCTGTTTTGTTCATCAATACAACCTCCTAAATTTGGAATTCGACATTATTTTATAACGAAAAGCGCGTGAAGTCAAGCATTTCACGATAAATTAGTAATTTGGTACTACATAAAATATGTAAAACAGACTAAATTTTTTTATTACGACAAAATTCTTATTTCAGCATCATTTTTCAGCAGGCTTTTCAGTTTCTTTACGAAGCGTTCACCCGCATTCGAATCGGGCGACTTGCCGATCACGATATAGTCGATATCGTTCTCATCCGCGTATTCGGCTATGGTTTTCACTACATCGTCAGATTTCAGGACGGCAAGGTTTGCCCCGACCTTTTTTGAAATGCCGAACAGATACTCCAGCGCTTCGGATTCCCTGGAACTGTCCAGGAAGCTCATATCGCTCCTGACCACATTTATGACGAACAGATTGCCTCCGTATTCCCTTGCAAGCTCATGTGCCTGGTTTATCAGGCGTTCACAGGTCTTTTGCTGTGTAACGCAAACAAGTATGTTCATGGTACCTCCGGTGGTGTTTTTTCCGTAGTATATTTACCACATCCATTATACTTATAACTATAAATGAGCAAAAGCGCTAACATATAATGTAAAATTAAAGGAGACACCT